>NZ_CAMPPN010000002.1:0-228817 GCF_946900935.1 Stenotrophomonas sp. Marseille-Q5258 | reverse complement strand
GAGACGGCCCGTGCCCCGTCCCCCCATTTCAGGTCCGGCCCTGCCGGAGGAACACTGATGATCAAGATTGTGCTGGCCGTGCTGTTCATCGCCTGCGTGCTGTACATCCATTACCGCGGCAAGGTGCGTGCGCGCTGGTCGCGTCAGCTGCTGGACCATTCCAGCTTCATGGCTCCGATCAACGTGATCATGTACATGTTCTCCAAGGTCCCGACCACGCCGTTCCTGGACCCGGGCAAGGCGTTCCCGCAGCTCGAACCGCTGCGCGAGAACTGGCAGATGATCCGAGACGAAGCGCTGGCGCTGCGCGATGCGGACAAGATCGCTGCGTCGAGCACGTTCAACGATGCCGGCTTCAATTCGTTCTTCCGCCGCGGCTGGAAGCGTTTCTACCTGAAGTGGTACGGCCCGTCGCACCCGTCGGCCAGGACGCTGTGCCCGAAGACCACCGCCTTGCTGGAGTCGCTGCCGGACGTGCGCGCGGCGATGTTCGCCCAGCTGCCTTCGGGCAGCGAGCTGCGCCCGCACCGCGACCCCTTTGCCGGCTCGCTGCGCCTGCACCTGGGCCTGGCAACGCCGAACGATGACGCCTGCTACATCGAAGTGGACGGCATCAGGAAGAGCTGGCGCGACGGCGAGTGGATGATGTTCGATGAAACCTACATCCACCATGCGCACAATGAGACGCAGGACGACCGGGTGATCCTGTTCTGCGACATCGCCCGCCCGCTGCGCTTCGGCCTGCCGGGCCTGTTCAACCGTGCGGTGGCGTCCACGCTGCTGGCCGGTGGCGCCTCGCCGAACCTGCCGGGCGATCCTACCGGTGGCGTCAACAAGGCCTTTGGCGGCGTCTACAAGGTGCGCCTGAAGGCCAAGGCGCTGCGCGAGCGCAGTGTGGTGGCCTACCAGGTGATCAAGTGGGGCCTGGTGGTGGCGGTGATCGCGGGGATCTGGGCGATCTGAGGCCTTGCTGCCTGGGGGGCCGGTCAGCGGCCTGGCACTACCGGACACAGAAAACCCGCGCTGTTGCCAGCGCGGGTTTTTGTTGGGCCACAGGCCACCGGCAGAGCCGACCAACGGTCGGCGTCCAACGCATCAGCCCTTCAGGGCGGCCGCGACGAACGGCGGGGTGACCAGCACGCCGGTATGCAGCGCGGCGGTGTAGTACAGCGTATCGAACGACTTGGAGGCCGAATCGGCCTGGCGGAAGTCGAAGCTGCTCTGGCCCTTGCGCGCCAGCGTCACGCTCCACCAGCCGGTGGGGTAGCACGGCTGCGGGAACGGCAGGGTCTTGAACGAACCGAAGCCGGCCTTGCCCATTTCGGTGCGCATTTCGTTGATCAGGTCCAGCTGCATCAGCGGCGACTCGGACTGCTGCACCAGGATGCCATCGTCCTTGAGCGCCTTGAAGCAGCTCTCGTAGAAGGCCTTGTTGAACAGGCCTTCGCCCGGGCCGACCGGATCGGTGGAATCGACGATCACCACGTCCACGCTGCCGGCCGGGCAGTTGGCCATGTAGGCCACGCCGTCATCGAACATCAGCTCGGCGCGCGGGTCGTCGTTGGACTCGCACAGTTCCGGGAAGTGCTTGCGGGCCATCACGGTGACCTGCTCGTCGATGTCGCACTGGGTCACGCTCTCCACGCCCGGGTGCTTGAGCACCTCGCGCAGGGTGCCGCAGTCGCCGCCGCCGATGATCACCACGCGCTTGGGCGCGGCATGGGTGAACAGCACCGGGTGGCTGATCATCTCGTGATAGAAGAAGTTGTCCTTGCTGGTCAGCATGATGGCGCCATCGATGGTCATCAGGTTGCCCCAGTCGCTGGTCGCGAAGATCTCGATCTTCTGGAACGGCGACTGCACTTCGTCCAGCTTGCCGGTCAGGCGGTAGCCGATGGCCGAGCCGGTGCGCTCGAAGTGCTCGATGTACCAGTTGTTGTTGTCAGTCATGGAGAAACGGTCCTGTTCGGGGTGTTGGAGCCGGGCTGGCGGCGGAGGCCGCGTGGCACTAGCCACATCCGGACGGGTCGGCCCGTTCAGGTTCTGACCTGGGCACGGGCGCGGGCGCGCATGATAACGGAGCTGTCGCCATATAGGCGTTATCATGCACCCCCTTTTTTACCAACCAGGCCCACTGAAATGACCGATTGGTCCCTCGACCAAGCCCGCAAGACCTACTCGATTCCGCATTGGGCGGATGGTTACTTCGACGTGGATCAGGCAGGACACATGGTGGTGAGACCGACTGGCCAGGACGGCCCGGTGGTGTCCTTGCCGAAAATCGTCGACGCCGCCCGCGAGGCCGGCGCGAAGCTGCCGCTGCTGGTGCGTTTCCCGGACATCCTGGGCCAGCGGCTGGGCAAGCTGCAGGCGGCCTTCGCCCAGGCGCAGGCCGATTGGGAGTACCCGGGCGGTTACACCGCCGTGTACCCGATCAAGGTCAACCAGCACCGCGGCGTGGCGGGCACCCTGGCCAGCCACCACGGCGAGGGCTTCGGCCTGGAAGCGGGCAGCAAGCCGGAACTGATGGCCGTGCTGGCGCTGTCGCGCCCGGGTGGGCTGATCGTCTGCAACGGCTACAAGGACCGCGAGTACATCCGGCTGGCGCTGATCGGGCGCAAGCTGGGCCTGCAGACCTTCATCGTGATCGAAAAGCCATCCGAGCTGAAGCTGGTGCTGGAGGAATCCAAGGCGCTGGACGTCAAGCCGGGCCTGGGCGTGCGCATGCGGCTGGCCTCGCTGGGTGCGGGCAAGTGGCAGAACAGCGGCGGCGACAAGGCCAAGTTCGGTCTGTCCCCGCGCCAGCTGCTGGACCTGTGGAAGTCGCTGCGCGACACCGAATACGCCGACTGCCTGAGCCTGCTGCATTTCCATATGGGCTCGCAGATCTCCAACGTGCGTGACATCGCCAACGGCATGCGCGAGGCCACCCGCTACTTCGTGGAGCTGTCGCGCCTGGGCGCGAAGATCACCCACGTGGACGTGGGCGGTGGCCTGGGCGTGGATTACGAAGGCACCCGCTCGCGCAGCTTCTGCTCGATCAATTACGGGCTGAACTCCTACGCCAGCAACATCGTGCAGCCGCTGGCCAACGCCTGCGAGGAGCACGGCCTGACCCCGCCGCGCATCGTCACCGAATGCGGCCGCGCGATGACGGCGCACCATGCGGTGCTGATCGCCAACGTGTCCGAGGTGGAAGAGGCGCAGGAAGGCCGTGTGCCGGACCAGCACGATGACGAGCCGGCGGCGATCCGCCACCTGCGCGAGATCCATGCCGAGCTCGACGAGCGCCCGGCGGTGGAACTGTTCCAGGAAGCCCAGCATTTCCATGCCGAAGGCCTGTCCAGCTACGCGCTGGGCCAGATCGACCTGCCGCAGCGTGCGCGCATCGACGACCTGTTCTATGCCATTGCCCACGCCGTGCGCGCGCGCCTGAGCTATGACGAGAAGAGCCATCGCCCGGCGCTGGACGAGCTGAACGAGCGGCTGGTGGACAAGTACTTCGTCAACTTCAGCGTGTTCGAGTCGATCCCCGATGCATGGGCGATCGACCAGGTGTTCCCGATCGTCCCGATCGAGCGCCTGAACGAGCAGCCGGCACGCCGCGGCATCATCGCCGACATGACCTGCGATTCGGACGGCATGGTCAAGACCTATGTCGAAAACGAGAGCCTGGACAGCTCGCTGCCGCTGCACGCGATGAATCCGGGCGAGAGCTATCGCATCGGCTTCTTCATGGTCGGTGCGTACCAGGAGATTCTGGGCGACATCCACAACCTGTTCGGCGACACCGACGCGGTGGAAGTGCTGGCCGACGCCGATGGCTACGCCATCACCCAGCAGCGACGCGGCGATACCACCGATGTGATGCTGGACTACGTGGGCTACAGCCTGGCCGATCTGCGCGCGAGCTATGCCGCACGCGTGGCGGCGGCGAACCTGTCGGCGGCGCGTGCGCAGGAGCTGTCCGATGCGCTGGAAGCGGGTCTGACCGGCTATACCTACCTGTCCGACGAGCCGCTGGTCTGATCGGCGCGGTCCACCGCATCCGGGTCTGTGGCGCGGCGGCACGATGAGCAGCCGCGCCATCATTCACCTGTTGCTGCATGCCGCCGTGCCGGCGCTGCTGGCGTGGCTGTTCTGGCGCAAGCGGTTCGCCTCGGCATGGCTGTTGCTGCTGCTGGGCTGGATCATCGACCTGGACCACCTGCTGGCCGACCCGATCTACGCCCCCAACCGCTGCAGCATCGGCTTCCATCCGTTGCACACCGCGCCGGCAATCGCTGTGTATGCCGGGCTGTGCGTGCCAAAGAAGACGCGGTTGTTCGGCATCGGGTTGATCGTGCACATCGTGCTGGATGCCATCGACTGCTGGTGGATGCACGCAGGCAGGTGAGGGCAGCGCCGCCGTATCCCGTCGCTCAGCCTGCGGGCAGTGTCAACGTCGCGCGCAGGCCGGGATGTCCATTGCGCAGTACCAGCGTACCGCCGTAGCTCTCGGCGATATCGGCCACGATCGCCAGGCCCAGTCCGCTGCCGGGCATGCGTTCGTCCAGGCGCACGCCACGGCCGAGCGCGCGCGCCAGATCGTCCTCGGGCAGGCCGCTGCCATCGTCGTTCACGTCGATGCGCATGCGGTTGCCGATGTGCGCCACGGTCACCTGCACCCGATGCGCGGCCCATTTGCCGGCGTTGTCGAGCAGGTTGCCGAGCATTTCCTCCAGATCTTCGCGCGCGCCGGCGAACAGCCCCTGCGCGTCCGGATCGTAGTGGAAGGACACCTCGCGCCCGACGTGCACGCGCTGCATCAGCCCGCATAGGCTGGCCAGCACCGGCGCCACCGGCGTCCGCTGCTGGCTGTCCGCACCGATGCCGGCGGCCAGGTAGCGCTCGATGCTGGCCTGCATCCGCGCGGTTTCGCTGCGCAGGGTCTGCCGCCAGTCGCTGCCCTCGCTTTCGGCCTCGGTGGCGAGCACGGTCAACGGGGTCTTCAGGGCGTGGGCAAGATCCTCGGCACTGCGGCGCGCGCGCAGCACCATGCGTGCATGGTGGTCGAGCAGATCGTTGAGCTGCGCCGCCAGCGGGGCGACTTCCTTGACCAGACCCTGCTGCGGGAAGCGCACCTGTTCGCCGTTGCGCACCTGCCCGGCAATGCGGCCGAGCTCGGACAGCGGGCGCAGGCCGTAGTGCACCTGGGTAACCAGCACCGCGAACCACAGGGCGATCAGCACGGCCAGGGCCAGCGCGGTGCGCTTGCGGAACGCGCTGACCTGTGCGTCGAGTTCACTGCGGTCGGTGGCCACCACCACCTGCAGCGGTGTCGACATGCGCGGCAATGTCACCTGCTGCGCCAGGGCGCGCAGCGGCTGCTGCAGCGGCCCGGTGGTGTCGTAGGCCTGCGCTGGGCCGGTCCGCAGCGTGGCGGGTGTCAGCAGGGTGTCGTCCCACAGCGAACGCGACTGGCCCAGCGGCTGGCCCTTGGCATCCTGCACCTGCCAGTAGGTGCCGGAGAACACCCGCTGGTAGCGCTCGTCCGACAGTGCCCGGCGCAGCTGCAGGCCGCCCTGCGCGTCGCTTTCGGCCAGTGCCAGCACCGCGATCAGTTCGTTGCCCAGGCGCTGGTCCATCGCTGCGCGCGCCGAGCGCTCGAACATCGCGCCCAGCCACCAGGTGGCCACGGCCGAAACCAGAATCAACCCCAGTCCGCCGGCGAGCAGCAGGCGGGTGCGCAGCGAGCCGCTGGTCATGGCGCGGCCGACAGCCGGAACCCCTGCCCGCGGTGGGTGTGGATCAGCTCGGCGCCGAGCTTGCGGCGGATCCGCCCGATCAGCACGTCCAGCGTGTTCGAATCGGGGTCGAAGCCCGCGTCGTAGACGTGTTCGCCCAGGCGCGACCGGCTGATCACGATGTCCGGGTGATGCATGAAGTAGCTGAGGATGCGGTGCTCCTGCGGGCTCAGGTGCAGCAGCTCGCCGCCCAGCTCGAAGCGGCCGGCATTGACGTCCAGCAGCAGCGGCCCGCACTGCAGGCGCGGGCTTGCGTGGCCGGCGCTGCGGCGGATCAGGGCGCGCAGGCGCAGCAGCAGCTCTTCGGGTTGGAACGGTTTGGTCAGGTAGTCATCGGCGCCGGCGTCGAAACCGGCCAGCTTGTCGTGCCAGCGGGCCCGCGCGGTCAGTACCAGCACCGGGAACCCCTGGCCGGCCTGGCGCCAGCGCTCGATCACGCTCAGGCCATCCAGGCCGGGCAGACCGAGATCGACCACCGCCGCGGCAATGTCCTCGATCTGCCCCAGTTCTTCCACCGCGCGGCCCTCGGCGCTGTGCAGGACGACGTAACCGGCGTCCTCCAGCAAACGCTGCAGGCGGCTGGCGAGCAGGGCGTCGTCCTCGGCAAGCAGGATCCGCATCAGTCTTCTTCCATCTTCAGCAGGCGCCCGCTGCGGGCATCATAGTCGAGCTCCATCACCACGCCGCTGGGACCGAGAATCTCGATCTCGTAGCGGTCATCGTCCAGCTCCACCTCCACCAGCGTGCCCGGATAGCGGCGCATCGCGTCGGCGACGACCTGCTCCAGGGGCACATACCGGCCCTGGCGGACCGCCTGGCGTACCGCATCCTGCTGGCGCGCACCGCCGTCGAGCACCCGTGCGGGGTCCTGCGGGGCGATACCAAGCAACAGCGGCAGCAGCAGCGGGAGGGCGGACATGGTCAATGATCGTGGGCGGATGCATACGGTATACGGTGCACGTCTAAACGCTGCCTAACAACCGGCCTCATGGTGCGGTTAGGCCTGCTTGCCAGACTGGCGGTGCCGGAATCGCCCGGCCACCCCTGGAGCCTCCCATGAACATTCCGATGCTGACTGCCGCCCTGACGGCGGCGCTGTTCTCCGCCCCGGCTTTCGCCGCCGATCTGACCGCTGCCGATGTGCAGGCCAAGCTGCGTGCGGCCGGCTACACGCAGGTGCATGAGCTGGATCGCGAGGACGGCGTGTGGGAAGCCGACGTCACCCGCGCCGATGGCACCGTCGACGACGTGATCGTCGATCCGTCCAATGGCGAGATTTTCGATGCCCGCGGCGGGCGCCCCGTGCTCGATGCCGGGCAGATCCTGGCGCTGGCCGGCAAGGCCGGTTTCCGGAAGATCGAGTCGTTCGAACGCGACGGCGCCACCTGGACGCTGGACGCCCGCAATGCCCGCGACCAGCGCGTGGAGGTGCGCATGAGCGGTTACGACGGCCGCGTGCTGTCGAGCCGTCGCGACCGCTGGTGGGACTGACCGCGCACGGCGGAAACGAGAACGGCCGGGGTGCCCCGGCCGTGGATGCTGGTGTCGCTGGCCGGCTTACCAGCCGATCGGCGGCGGGTCCCAGTAGCCCGGGCCACGCCCGTAGCCATACCCGCCATACGGACCGAAGAAGCCCGGCCCCTTGCCTTCGCTGACCTGGATGTTGACGTTGACCCCGCGGGTCTTGCCTTCATCGTTGGTGTAGTTCTTGCTGAGGTTGAGTTCGGCGGCGTTGAAATGCGTGTTGCCGTAGTTCTTCGCGTAGCCGATCCCGGTGGTGAAGCTGCCGTTGATGCGCAGCTTGTCGTCGGTGACCTCGGCGATGCCGTTGCCGGCGCGCTCGCTGACCCGGCGGCCGCTCTTGTCACCGTAGAAGGTGCCCGGCGGATCGCCGCGCAGCGACGGGTCGCCCAGATACTGCAGCGGCTGGTCGGGGATGGTCAGGTCCAGGCCGGTGGCCGACTGGGGGCCGGTGGCGCCTGCAGCGGACTGGGCCAACGCCACACCGGGCATGGACAGGCACAGCAGCAGGGCAAGCAGGCGGATCATGGGAAGCTCCGGGGCGGACAGGCGGGACGGCCGACAGCGCTGACGCTAGCAGCCGATTCTTGAATGATGCCTGTCATGCCGCCAGTTGCAAGGGGAACTCAGCCGAGGCGGTCGAATCCGAACAGCGCCGCCAGTGGATGCCCCCGGCGTTCGATCCGGGCCCGCAGCAGCCCGGCGCCGATCATCGAGTAGGTAATGCCGTTGCCGCCGTAAGCCATCGCGAACTGCACGCGCGGCCCCCACTGTTCATGCGGACCGAAGAACGGCAATCCGTCGGCGGTCTCGGCGAAGGTCCCGGCCCATGAGAATGCCGGCGTGGGGGCGAGCCGGGGGAACCAGTCCAGCAGCTGCTTCATGAGCTTGTCTGCCTTGCCTTCCACCCGCCGGTCGCGCCGTGCCGGAATGTCGATGGCATCGTCCAGCCCGCCCACCAGCAGGCGGCGGTCGCCGGTGGCACGCAGGTACAGATAGGGGCGTGCGCTTTCCCACACCATCGTGCGCTGCAGGGGACCCAGCACCGCGGCATCGACAGGGTCGGTGATGAAGGCATAGCTGCTGCGGTTGCGTGCGACGCGCTGCCTGATCCAGCGCTGGTTGGTGTATCCCATCGCCAGCACCACATGGCCCGCGCGGATCGTCGCCCCGGATTCGGTCTGGGCCGTGACGCCCCGCGTGCCCGGCGTCAGCGTGTGCAGGACCGTGCGATCGTGAATGTGACCGCCGCGCCGGCGCACCCGCTTCAGCAGTCCATAGGTGAGGCAGTACGGGTCGACCCGCGCCGCCTGCCGGGTCAGCAATGCGCCGCCGGCATCCACATCGAAGCGCTCCGCCAGCGCCTCCGGGCCGAGCCAGCGGGCGTCCAGGCCGGCACTGCGACGTGCCTGGCCCTCAGCCATCAGGCGGGGTACGTCGCGGCGGCGACTGGCCAGGTACAGGCTGTCCATGCGCCGGAAGTCCACGTCCTTCAGGCCGCGCGCCACGTCGCCCAGTGCCGGGATCGCCTCGGCACAGGCGCGGTAGGCCAGCGTCGCCGCCTCGTGACCATAGCGCTGGGCCAGTTCCAGCAGATGGGTGTCGATCTCGTACTGCAGCAGCGCGGTGCTGGCGGCGGTGCTGCCCCAGCCGATGTCGCGCTGCTCGATCAGGGCGACCTCATGGCCGTGCCCTGACAGCTCATCGGCGATCAGCGCGCCGGTGATGCCGCCGCCGACCACCAGCACATCGCAGCGCAGGTCGCGCTCCAGCGGGGGAAATGCCTGGATCAGTCCGTTGCGTACAGCCCACCAGGGATAACCACTTTTCAGGTCCATGCGCTGCCTTTTGCAGAGTTGGTTTCATCCATGTCGGCTGGCTGAGCGTCCACGCCTGCCAGCCCATCAGGCGGTGGGATGGCCGGTGTGCGGTGTGTGGATCAGGTCGGTGAGGTCGAAGCCCTGTTGACGTGCATAGGCCAGGTAATGGTCCTGCACGGTGCGGTCCAGCGTCGGCGTGCGCGAGAGCAGCCAGAGGAACTTGCGGTCCGGGCTGCCAACCAGCGACACGCTGTAGTCCGGGGCGATCTGGATCACCCAGTAGTCGCCCTTGGTGAATGGCAGCCAGCGCAGGCCCTTGGGCAGGAAACTGACCGCCAGCCGCGCGCTGTCGTCACCGGTCACGCTCGCCTCGCCGATGGCTTCCTCGACCTCACCATCCATCCGGCACCGATTGCGTACCTGCACGTTGCCGTTGTCCTGCAGCGTGTAATGCGCCGAGACGTCGGTGCAGCCCTCCGGCTCGTGCCGCATCGGCAATCGCGCGATTTCGTACCAGGTGCCCAGGTAGCGCGGCAGTTTCAGGTGGGGCACGGTCTTGAGGTCGTCGGAGGTGTTCATCGCGGCCAGAGAAGGGAAGAGGCCTCCACGATGCCCACGCCACCGCCACGGGCGGGTGAAGCCCGGGCGAGCGGGGCGTCGAGACAGTGCGTTGTCGCGGTGGGGTGCTGCGGCCCGGGGGGCGGCGCTATGCTGTGGATGGACCAGAGCGAGGGAGGTGCGGATGTATCAGGTGATTCTGCTCACGAGCGACAGCGGCTTCGTACGCGACCGCTGGGATACGGTGGACGACGTGGTCGAGCACCAGGGCATCAGCTATTCGCTGCGCGCCGGGCCGCGCCAGCCGCTGCCCACCGACCACGCCTGGGACCCGATCGCGGTGTACGCCCCGGAAGAGATCACCGAAGAGGAATTCCAGGACTGGTACGCCCGTCTGCAGCCGCAGGTGGAAGAGCTCCGGCTGAAGTACTGAGCCGCGCATACCCGGTCTGAACGACGCCGGGTTTATAGTTCGCGCAGGCGCGGTGGTCCGCGCGAAGCCCGTGGTGCGCCGGTTTGTCTTCCCGTTTCCCTTCTTTCCTGTCGCGGCCACTGGCGTGGTTGCTGCTGCTGGTCTGGCTCGGCATGGCGCCGGTGGCGCTGGCCCAGAACGACGACCCGGCCGAGCCCGACCCGATCGCGCAGCTGGCGCAGGCCGACAAGGACCTCAAGCAGATCCAGGCGTCGCTGGACGACGGCGATACCCTGGACACCCTCAAGACGCTGTCCGACCGCGCACTGGCGGTACAGCGTGATGCGAAGGCGGCGCGCGACGCGCTCGATCCGCAGCTCAAGCAGGTAGACGGACGGCTGGCGCAGCTGGGCGAGGTGCCCGAAGGGGCGACCGAAGCGCGCGACATCGCCCAGCAGCGCAAGGCCATGACCCAGCAGCGCGCCGATGTCGCCTCGGCCATCGCACGGTCCAACCTGCTTGCCGACAACGCCAAACAGCTGAGCGCGGACATCGAAAAGATGCGCGTGACCCAGTTCAGCGAGGAACTGGCGCGCAAGGTCAATTCACCGCTGTCGCCTTCGCTGTGGCGGCAGTTCGCCACCCATGTGCCGGCCGACATCCACCGTCTGGTGCTGCTGTACCGGCAGGGCGAGAACACCGCGCGCAAAGCCATCGCCCGGCACGGCTGGAGCGCACCGCTGACGGGGCTGGTGCTGGCGCTGCTGATGTTCTTCCCGCTGCGCCTGTGGTTGCGCGCGCTGGGCCGCCGCTATGCCGCGTCCGAGCGGGCGCCGGATGGCCGCCTGCGCCGCTCCGGGCTGGCGGTGTGGCTGCTGGCGGTGGGAACGCTGCTGCCGGGGTTCGCGGCAGTGGTGCTGGTGGCCTCGCTCGAGTCGATCGGCGCGATTCCGCCGCGCCTGCAGCAGTTGGCGCTGCACTTCCAGGTCGCCACCTTCGTTGCCGCCTTCATCACCGCGCTGAGCGCCTGCCTGCTGGTGCCCAAGCGACCCTCATGGCGGTTGCTGGCGCTCGACGACAGCGCCGCGTGGCGCCTGCGCAAGTACGCCTGGGGCGCGGCAGGGCTCACCTTCATCGGCATTCTGCTGGTGGAGATCAACCGCGCCTCGCGCACCAGCGAGATCACCACCGTTGCGGTGGATGGGCTGGTGGCCATCACCTACATGGCGCTGATCATCGCCATCCTGGTGTCGCTGGCGCGGTTGCACCGCCGCCAGGCCGCCGAGGCGGCCGCCAAGCTGGACGCGCAGGAAGGCGACGGCAAGCCCAAGGGCGTGCCGCGCCGGAGCGGCTGGATCGTGCTGGCGCGCGTGGCCGGGCATGTGGTGGTGGCCGCGGCCGTCATCGCGACCCTGCTGGGCTACCTCAACTTCGCGCTGTTCGTGGCCCAGCAGCTGGTCTGGGGGGCGGTGGTGCTGCTGGCGGCCTCGCTCCTGCTGAAATTCGCCGACGACCTGGCCACCACGATGCTCTCGCCCAACAGCCGGGTCGGGCAGACCATCGTACTGACCACCGGGCTGAGCGGTGCCCGGGTGGAGCAGGCCGGCGTGCTGCTCTCGGCGGTGCTGCGTATCGGCGTGATTCTGCTGGCGGTCCTCGCGCTGGCGGTGCCGTTCGGCAACCTCAATGCGTTCTACGGCGGGCTGGATGCGCTGTCGGGCGGATTGAAGATCGGTGAAACCACGCTCAAGCCCAGCAGCGTGGTATATGCGCTGCTGGTGTTCCTGGTGGTGTGGGCGGTCATGCAGGCGTTCCAGCGCTGGCTCACCGAGACCTACCTGCCGAAGACCGAGCTGGATGCCGGCGCGCGCAATTCCATCAGCACCGTCACCCGCTACCTCGGCATCATCGCCGCGGTGCTGTGGGGGCTGACCGCGCTGGGCATCGGGTTCGAGAAGCTGGCGCTGGTGGTCAGCGCGCTGTCGGTGGGCATCGGCTTCGGTCTGCAGGCGATCACCCAGAACTTCGTTTCGGGCCTGATCCTGCTGGCCGAGCGGCCGGTCAAGATCGGCGACTGGGTCAAGCTGGGCGACCAGGAAGGCGACATCAAGCGCATCAGCGTGCGCTCGACCGAAATCCAGGTCGGCGACAAATCCACCCTGATCGTGCCCAACTCGGAACTGATCACCAAGACCATCCGCAACATGACGATGGGCAATGCGCAGGGGCGCATCCAGATCCAGTTCTCAGTACCGCTGAGCACCGATGTGGCTGCAGTGCGGCAGATCCTGCTGGATACCTATGCCGCCCACGTGGCGGTCCTCGCCGATCCGGCGCCGTCGGTGTTCATCGATTCGATCGCCAACGGCCAGATCGCGATCAACAGTTTCGCCTACGTCTCCGGCCCGCGCGCGGTGTACGGCGTCCGCAGCGACCTGTACTTCAACATGCTGCAGAGCTTCGCCGCCGCCGGCATCGCGTTGTCCTCGCCGACGGACATCCACCTGGTCCGCGACCGGTAATGCCGGCCGCTGGCCGGCAACTTCCCGCCGTCGCCGGGGGCCGTCAGCCGCGGTTGCCGCGGCGCGACGGCACCAGCGCGAAGGTATCCACGGCGAGCTTCTCGGCGTGGTTCAACCAGGCGCGGATCTCCAGGTCGTCCACTTCGTGATCCAGCCCGAACGGCACGTTGATACGGCCATCGGCATCGGGCTGCACCCACTGCTGGGCGACCACCACCTTGCGCTGCGATGACACCGCCTCGATCCAGAAGCCGCGGTCGGGCGACTGCCTGGCCACCATCTGCAGCATGTACTGGCCGGCCCGGGTGCGGCGGCCCTTCTGCGTGATCATGTGCGCCTGGCGGATGCTCGGGCGCGGGCCGGTGCTCGGGTCGAGCGGACCGTCCACGGCGATCCCGGTACGCAGCTGCTCATCGCGGAACAGTTTGATGCCCTTGTCCTGGTTGACCAGCATCGCGCACCAGTCACCATCGGCCGAGCCATCTTCGAAGGCGGTGCAACGATCCACATAGGCCAGGGTGTTGGCCGGGTCGGCCAGGTCGAACTGCTTGGAGGTGTTCTCCAGGTACACCGACTTCAGGTCCCACTGCTTGTCGTATTCCAGCAGCACCGGCGGTTGCACATGCTGCAGCCCGACCACGACCTGGTTGTCATCATCGATGCGCAGCTGACGGGTCTTGTCCCCCAGCCACAGCGAGCGTGAGAACGCCAGGTAACGCGGGTAGTCCCGTCCGTTGTCGCGGAAGGCCGCCGCGCTCGCACTGGCGCGGTCTGCCCGCTTGGGATCAAGCAGCGACCGGCCGAAACCGATGGCCTTGATCTGCGGTTCGAGCAGACTCAGCAGGGTGGCACCCGAATCCAGCGTGGAGGCATCGGTGGCGGCCAGCTGGCGCGGGGCGATGTCCTTGCCGAGGAACAGCAGCAGGTTCTCGCGCGACTGCCTGGCCAGCACATGGCTGAGATCGTTGGGCATGGCCAGGTGATCCGAGGCGATCACGATCAGCGTGTCCTGGCCATACGGGCTGGCCTGGATGCGGTCGACCAGGCGGGAGATCAGCCCATCGGTGCACTTGAGGGCGTTGAGCAGGCCGATGTTGCCGTAGTCGCTCTGGTAGCGGGTGCGCTTGCAGGCCACCGGCAGGTGCCCGGCCGGGTGATGGGTATCCATCGTGAGGGTGGTCAGCATGAACGGCTCGCCCTTGCGGGAGAGCTGCATGAAGCGGTCGTAGGCCTTGTCCAGCAGCACGTCGTCATGCACGCCCCAGGTGGAGAAGTGCGCGCGTGCGATCTTCTGCTGTTTGAACCAGGCCAGGTCGTCGACCGCATCGAAACCGTGCGTGGCCAGAAACTGGCCCTTGCCGGCGAACTGGCCGTTGGCGCCACCGAGATAGTGGTTGGTGTAGCCCTGCTGCTTGAGGTAGTCGCCCAGGCACACCGCCTCGGGCAGGAAGCTGCCCATGCGGCCCATGCTGTTCTCATCGCCCTGCGCGGTGGTGAGTGGTACGCCGCACATCGACGACACCAGCCCGGCGATGGTCCAGCCGCCGCCTTCGGCCGAGGCCAGCCCGCGCACGTCCAGCGACTGCGCCGCCAGGCGGTTGAGGTTGGGCATCAGGCCGGGGAAGGTGGCCTCATCCAGATAGGTGCGCTCCAGACTCTCACCGTAGATCCACACGATGTTGCGCGGCTTGCGCAGCGGCTGCTGCGGCACGCGGTACTCCGGCGCGACCATGCTGTAATCGACCGGGCGCATCTGCTGATAGAGACGCTGGCCATCGTGATACAGCGGGCTGACCAGGATCGCGCCGAACCACACCACCACGAAGCCGCCGAAGATGGCGCCGCCGTGGCCGCTGCGCTGCCAGCGGCGGATCCGCGTCATCGCCAGTGGCAGCAGCGACACCAGCGCCAGCACGATGAAGCCGGCGATGTAGCGCTTGAAGTCGGCGATGCCTGCGCCCTCCATGTCCGCACCGAGGTGATACAGGGTGGCGGCATTGAGGCCGTCGCCGGAGAGCTTGTCGATCAGCCACCACGCGCTGAGTGCCAGCATCAGCAGTGACATCAGGCCGGCTTTCCACCACACCCACGTACGTGATGCGAGCAACAGCCAGGCGAGCAGCAACAGCGACAGCAGCAGGATCCAGAGCATAGGCACATTTGGCAGCGGAGACAGGTGGTGATGGACGTCATGACGACGTGATTCCCATCCGACCGGCTGTCCAACCACATGTGCATGACAGGCCGATGACCCGATCATGCCTGCACGAACCTGACTGAAATGTTTGTTTGGAACGACAGCAGATGTCGTTTATCGCACTGCCATCTGCGATGTAAAACACGCGTGAAAACGCGCGTCGCGTGCGGGTGCGCTGTCACGTCCAGTCGGGTGCCCACCGCAGGTGGGCAATACTTCAACGATGCCCGCGTTCTTCCCTGGAACGTGCGCGACGATCGAATATCAGCGCACTGAGGATGATGCCAAGCCCGAGGAACACGCCGATCAACATCAGCGTGAATGCGATGGCCGGGTAGCCGAACAGGTGCCAGCCGGTGTCCACCTTCATCATCATTGCCGCCGCCAGGATCAGTGCGGCGGTGACGATGCCGGCAGCGACCCGGTTGGCGATTTTCTGCAGGTTCTCCATCAACCGCGATTCTTCCAGCCCCGTCACTTTCATCTGCAGGCGGTTCTCGGCCAGCAGGGCGAGAATGTCGGTCATCTTGCGGGGGCCGTCGCGCAGCAGCTGCTGCAGCTCCATCGCCTCGCTGGCCAGGTTGGCCGCCGACAGCGACTTCTTCAGGCGTGCGCGCATCACGTGCTGCAGCTGGCGCTCGACGATGCGGCGTGTATCCAGATCCGGGGACAACAGCCGGCACACGGTTTCCAGGTTGAGCAGCGCCTTGCCGAGCAGGCTCAGTTCGGGCGGTGTGCGCAGGCCGCTGGCGGTGGCGATGCGGACCAGGTCGAGCACCACACGGCCTTCGGAGAAGCTGCTGTTGGCGGCGTAGCGCGCGATCACCTGGCCGGTTTCGCGCAGGTAGCGCTCTTCATCGAACGACTCCAGCCGCGTGCTGATGCCGATGATCTCGTCGGCCACTTCTTCACCGCGACCGTCGACCGCAGCAAACAGCAGCTTCAGCAGCCGCTCGCGCAGCCGCGGCGGCATGTGCGCCACCATGCCCAGGTCGAAGATGGCCAGACGTCCTTCCGGCGTAACGCGCAGGTTGCCTGGATGTGGATCGGCGTGGATCTCCCCATGCACGAAGATCTGGTCGACATAGCCGCGGATCAGCGCCGCCGCCAGCGGTGCCATCGGTTGTTCGGTCCGGCGCACATCAGGAATCATGTCCACGCGCACGCCCTGGGCCAGCTCCATCGTCAGCACGCGATGGCTGCAGTAGTCCCAGATCGGCTGTGGCACCCACAAGGGTTTGAACGGACGCAGATGCTGGCCAAAGCGCTGCAGGTTCTCCGCTTCGGCCTGGTAGTCCAGTTCCTGCATCAGGGTCTTGGCAAACTCGTTGAGCCAGTCGCGAAGGCGCACCCGGCGCCCGACCTGGGTGAGATGGTCGGCGGCCAGCGCGAAGCTGCGCAGCACCTCCAGGTCCGAGCGGAGCTGCGCGGCCACTTCCGGCTTCTGCACCTTGACCGCCACCTCGCGCCCGTCATGCAGCGCGGCGCGGTGCACCTGCGCGATCGAGGCACACCCCAGCGGCACCGGGTCGAATGAGGAAAACAGTTTGGACACCGAGGCGCCCAGTTCCTGCTCGATGATCGCGTAGATGCGCTCCACCGGGATCGGGGCGACCTTCTCCTGCATCCGCTCCAGTGCGGTGGCGAACTCCACCGGCACCATGTCGGGCCGGGTGGAGAGCATCTGGCCGAGCTTGACGAAGGTGGGGCCCAGCGCCTCCAGATCGGTCACGAACTGCTCCGGATTGCCTTCGGGCGGCAGGTCGTGCACGGCGCGGGCATCCAGGTTCATGCCCGAGAACACGCCGGAATGGCGGTAGCGAAGCAGCAGCCGCAGGATCTGGCTGCGGCGGCTCATGCCCTTTACCAGCGAGGGCGAACCGGGGGCGACAGGTGGCGTATTCAAGCAGGACTCCGGCAACGGCGATCCACCGCAGTGTGGCCGGGTCCCGGTGGTGGAGCGGTGAATCCGGCGGCATCTACCGCGAGCGGGGCTGGATAAGTCAGAATCGGCGCTTCGATCGATCCTTTGGAAGCCTCATGGCCGGTGCCAGTCTGTTCGCGTTGCTCGATGACATTGCGTCCCTGCTGGACGACGTGTCGGTGCTGACCAAGGTGGCGGCCAAGAAAACCGCCGGTGTGCTGGGCGACGATCTGGCGCTGAACGCGCAGCAGGTCACCGGCGTCAATGCCAACCGCGAACTGCCGGTGGTGTGGGCGGTGGCCAAGGGCTCGCTGGTCAACAAGGCGATCCTGGTGCCGGCCGCGCTGGCCATCAGCGCGCTGGAAGCCTGGCTGCGCGGCAAGGGCTTCCCGGTCCCGATCGTGGTGCCGCTGATGATGATCGGCGGCGCGTTCCTGTGCTTTGAAGGCGTGGAGAAGCTGGCGCACCGCTTTCTGCATTCCAAGGAAGAGGATGAGCAGAAGAAGGCCGAGCGGGTGAAGGCGCTGGCCGACGAGAAGGTGGACATGGTGGCGTGGGAGAACGACAAGGTGAAGGGCGCGATCCGCACCGACTTCATTCTCTCGGCCGAGATCATCGTGCTGTCGCTGGGCGTGGTCTCCGCTGCGCCGTTCCTCAACCAGGTGACCGCACTGGTGGTCATCGCGCTGGCGATGACCGTGTTCGTCTATGGCCTGGTGGCCGGCATTGTGAAGCTGGACGACCTCGGTCTGTACCTGTCGCGAAAGGGCGCGGCGCTGGCCGCGTTCGGCCGTGGCCTGCTGGTCGCTGCGCCGTGGCTGATGAAGTTCCTCTCGGTCGCCGGCACCGCCGCGATGTTCCTGGTGGGTGGCGGCATTCTGGTGCACAACGTGCCGGCGCTGCACCACCTGGTGCTGTCGCTCGGTGGCGAGGGCCAGTGGGGCTGGCTGGTCAACGCGCTGGGCAACATGGTCGTTGGCGTGATCGCCGGTGCGATCGTGCTGGCTGCAGTCACCGCCGTCCAGAAGCTGCGCGGCAGGCACGCCGCGCACTGATCCCCGCAGCGCGGAGTGGAACCCGGCGCTACGACCAGTCGCGCAGTCCGTCCAGCTCGGCGCGTGCCTGTGCCAATCGGCGCCCGGAAAGGGCGTCAACCGCGCGCTGCAGGCGAGGTGACTGGGGATCGCGGGCGAACCAGCGCCGCGCCAGGAGCAGCAGCGCCACCATCAGCGCCGTGCCGGCCACCAGTGACACCAGCAGCCAGCGCGCGGCATACACCGCCAGGTCCACGCCCCAGGCCTGCCAGGCCAGCAGTACCGGCACCGCCAGCCACAACCAGCACCAGGGCAGCCCCAGCAGCAGCTCGCCGAAGGCGGTGTGCATGCGCAGCGACGCCAGCACGCGCGACTGCTCCACCACGGGCTGGTCGGGCTGCAGTTGCCGGCGCAGGTGCAGCCGCGCGGCGCTGGCGATGATCACCGCCACGCTGTAGGCATGCAGCGCGAGCGCGCTGACCATCACCGCCAGCGGCGGCTGCTGCCACCACACGCTGCCGCAGTAGATCGCCAGCGCCAGCCAGAACAGCAGCTGCACGACCTGCAGTGTCCCGAAGGCCGACAGCTGGCGCTGCACGGCGTGCTGCCGGTGGCGGCGCCAGGCATCCATCGCGGCGGGGCCCTCGTTGCCGTCGGTGCCGGCGTACTGCTGCCAGAGATGCTGGAGCGGGTCGTTGTGCATGGTGGTGCCCTCAGAGAGTGGGGTCGAACCGCGCCCGCAGCTGCTGGCGCAGGCGGTGCAGGCGGGTGGAGACATTGGCGCTGCTGATGCCCAGGATCTCGGCGATCTGGCGGTGGTCGTGGTCATCCAGGTGCAGCAGCATCAGCGCCCGGTCCAGGGGCGGCAGCGCCCGGATCGCCGCCTCCAGCTGCCGCAGCGTCTGCCGGTGTTCAGCCGGCACACCGTCGTCGGCGGCCAATGCCGCCTCGTCCAGCACCGCGTGGTGGCGCTGGCGCAGCTGCTGGCGGCGCAACTGCGAGATGGCCAGGTTCAACGCCACCCGGTACAGCCAGGTGGAGAAGCGGGCGCGCGCCGGATCGAAGCTGTCGAAAGCATCCCAGGCCTGCACGCTGATGTCCTGGATCAGGTCCAGCCGGTCCTCGTGGTGGGCGCAGTAGCCGCGGGCGATCTTCAGCACGATGCCGCGGTGCTGGGCCAGCAACGCGGCGAACTGGGCGCGGGGATCGGCAGGGGCGGTGGCAGTCATGTCCATACCCGGATGATTCGCAGGGACGCGGCCGATATCACACGGTGCGCTCAGCGCGGAGGATCGGCCGCCTGCACGCGGTTCTTGCCAACCCGCTTGGCCGCATAGAGGGCCGCATCGGCCCGGCGCAGCAGCGTGTCGGCGTCCTCGCCCGGCTGCCACTGCGCGATGCCGGCGCTGAAGTGCACCGGCACCCGCTGCTGGTCCAGAGGCAGCGGGCGCTGGGCCAGCGAGCGCTGCAGGCGCAGCAGGGTGGACATGCTGTCCGCACCCGGCGTTTCCGGCAGCAGCAGCACGAACTCATCGCCGCCCAGGCGCGCGATCGCATCGCTGCTGCGCAGGTGCAGCTGGCAGACCGCGACCAGGTGCCGCAGGACCGCATCGCCGCCGGCATGGCCGTGCGTATCGTTGGTCTGGTGGAAGTCGTCCAGGTCGATCAGGGCCAGCGCCAGCGGGTGGGCCTGCCGGGCGGCCCGGGCCAGTTCGCGCTCCAGCAGTTCATCGAAGCCACGGCGGTTGAGCGCGCCGGTCAGGGGATCGGTGCGGACCAGTCCGGAAACATCGCGCAGTTCCTGCTCCAGCACGGCGATGCGCGCTTCGGCCTGTTCGACTTCGCGGCGTGCGTTGCCCAGGTGGTCGCGTGCCTGCAGGGCCTGTTCCTGGACCCGGCCGGTGTCCTGCAGCACATCCTGAAGCAGCAGGTTGAGGTCGGCGATGCTGCGTGCTTCCTTCAATGCCAGGGCATAGCTGCTGATCCGGTCGTGGTACTCGCCGGTACTGACCGCCATGCCGTCCAGGCGTTCGATGAAGCCTCCCATCAGGTGTTTCATGGCCGCCTTGGAGTCGCTGATGCCCTGCTTGAGCAGCCCCTGCTTGTAGATCACCTCGCGCAGGTTGGCGCGCGCCTGTTCGACCGAGTCGCGGTCCAGCGGGCCACCGATCAGGGCCCGCACCGCGTGCACCTGGCCGTGCAGCCAGCTGCTGTCGTCGAGCAGCTCGCCGATGTTGTCCAGCAGCAGGTCGAACAGGCTCAGCAGCAGCTCCTGCTGCTCCTGCCAGCCATCGCTGCGCACGCCGATCTGGTGGGTGAGCTCGCGCAGGCGCTGCTCGATCGGCTGCAGCGGCTGGCCGGGATGCCAATGGCGCAGGTCGCCGGCGATGCGCGCCGGTTCGTCCTTCAGCTCGGGCATGTTCTGCAGCAGGCTGGCCACCGTGACCCCGAGCGTGTGCCGCAGCAGCTCGCGCAGGCGCAGGCTGTCGGGCTGCCCGTCCGGGCTTTCCTGCTCGATGGTGCGGATGTACTTGTCGATCAGCTGGCGCATCGCGCGGCCGTAGCTGACCCAGTCGGCGCTGCGCTGCGCCGATTGCAGGCGCAGTCCCATGTCGCCCAGCTCGCCGGGCAGCGTGGACATGCCGTGGGCAAAGGCGGCCAGCAGCGGCTCGGGCTGCTCGGCCCCGGCGAACAGGCGCTGCAGCATCGCGCTGCTGCCGCCCTTGGGACCGGCGGCAGCGACGCCGGCCTCCTCGATCACGCGGGTGTCGACCTGGCGCCGCGACAGCAGCCGGCCCACGGCGGTACCGGGGCTGGGGGGAGCGTCGTGCGGGTCGGTCATGCGCAGGTCCTTGGCGGGTTTCCGGCGCGCGGGCCGGGCGGGTGGGAGGTTGGAACAGTATCGGCGCCGGGAACGCCGGCTTGAACCCACGGACCGGGCACGGTCGGTATGCCACGATGGTAGGCAATCGGAAAGCAGGAGCGTGCGATGAAGGTGATGCTGGCAGGGGCGACCGGGCTGGTCGGCGGGCAGGTCCTGCTGCAGCTGCTGGACGATGCGCGCTGCGATGCGGTGGTAGCGCCCACGCGCCGTCCGCTGGAGCAGAGCGACCCGGTCCTGGTCAATCCGGTGGTCGATTTCGAGCGGCTGCCCGTCGACGCGGACTGGTGGGCGGTGGATGCGGTGATCTGCGCGCTGGGCACCACCATCAAGCAGGCCGGGAGCCGCGAGGCATTCGCCCGCGTCGACCACGATTATCCGCTGCAGGTGGCCACCCTGGCGCAGGCGCATGGCGCCCATGCCTTTGTGTTGAATTCGGCGATGGGCGCCGACGCAGGCTCGCGGTTCTTCTACAACCGGGTCAAAGGCCGGCTGGAACAGGACCTGCGCGGCCTGGGATATCCGTCGCTGACGCTGGTGCGCCCAGGGTTGATCGGGGGCGAGCGCGCCGAGCGGAGGGCCGGCGAACACCTGGCCAGCATCGTGCTGGGCGCACTGGGCCCGGTCCTGCCGCGAGGCTGGCGGATCAACCCGGCGCACACCATCGCCGGAGAAATGCTGGAGGCGGCGCTGTCGCCGCGTCCGGGCGTCCACGTCATCGACTCGGCGCGGCTGGCGCCGCGCCGGTAGTGTCGGGCCGGGCCGGGCTGACGCGATGAAAAAAAAGCCGGGCAATGCCCGGCTTCTTCGTGGTACCGACCTGCGGCCGGTACCTCTTCCTACCTGTGGATCAACTGGCCAAGGCCAGGTCGTCCAGCATCGCGCGCAGGAAGCGGGCGGCTTCGCCGCCGGTGGCCGCGCGGTGGTCAAAGGTCACCGACAGCGGAATCACCTTGTGCGCTTCCACGCCACCCATCACCGGGGTCATCTGGTGGCGGGCACGGCCGGCACCGACGATGGCCACGCAGGGCGGCACGACGACCGGGGTCGCATAGCGGCCGGCGAACATGCCGAAGTTGGACAGCGAAATGGTGTAGCCACTCAGTTCGGAGGCGGCGATCGCGCGGGATTCCACCTGCTCGCGCAGGCGATTGACGCCTTCGCGGATGCCGCGTGCATCGAGCACGTCGGCATTGCGCAGCGCCGGCACGAACAGACCGTCGTCGGTGTCCACCGCGATGCCCACATCCACGTGCGCGTGCAACGTGCGGGTCAGGGCGTCGCCGTCGAACCAGGCGTTGAGCGCCGGCACCTTCTGGCAGCCCACCACGATCGCACGGACCAGGCGCGCGGTGACGTCGTTGCCCGGCACCCAGGCATGGATGTCGGCGTCGTCGTTCAACGTGGTCGGGACGACCTTGCTGTGCGCGTCGGCCATCACCCGCGCCATGTTGCGGCGCACGCCCTTGAGCTGTTCCGGCTGGCCCTTGGCGACAACGCCCGGCGGCTGGGTGCGCATCGGCTTGCCTGCCGCGGACAGCGGGGCGCGGGCCTCGCTCTGGCGGGCCACCGGTGCAGCGGCGGCAACCGGCGCGGCGGCGACCGGCGCCGGTGCGGCACCGACCTTGGCGCTGCCGTCGGCAGCAGCCTGCTTCACGTCGGCCATCGTCACCGCGCCATCGGCGCCGGTGGCGCGCACGCGGCTCAGGTCCACGCCCAGCTTGCGGGCGGTGGCGCGCACGGCCGGCACGGCCTTGACCCCGCCCACGGCCAGTGCCTGTTCGGCATGCACGGCGTTGGAGCTCTGCATCGCACCGACCACGGTGCCGGCGTCATCACGCTCGGCGGCGGGCTTGGCGTCTTCCACCGCTGCCGCTGCCGGGATCGGCGGCGGAGTCGGGGCGGCGGCAGGTGCGGCATGCCCGTGGCTGTGGCCGGTGTCCTGGCCATCGGCGCGCTGCGGCAGGTTCGGGTCCAGCTGGAACTGCGCCAGCACGCTGCCGGTGGGGATGATGTCGCCCGCGCCGCCGGCCAGCTTCAGCACCGTGCCGGAGAACGGCGAGGGCACTTCGACGACGGCCTTGGCGGTCTCCATCGAGACCAGCGGCTCGTCCAGCTTGATCACATCGCCTTCCTTGACGAACCACTCGACGATGGTGGCGTCGGGCAGGCCTTCGCCGAGGTCGGGCAGGTGGAAATTCTTGTTCTCACTCATGTGCAGTTCTCTTCCAGCAGTTCGAGATCGCGGGCCGGCAGCCAGCCCGTCGCGCCGTTCGCGCGTTCGGACCACCACCAGCCACCGTGTTCGTGATGCAGTTTGACCAGTTCGCCGCTGTCCACGTCCAGTTCGCGGGCGTCGTAGTCGCGCAGAGCCTCTGCGCGACCATCGTCCAGCCGCTGCAACCATGCCACCGGTGCCCACCCGGCACGCCCGTCATCGGTGCGTACCCAGGCGAACGCCGGCCATTCCTCGTCGCGGACGCCCAGTTCGACGATCTGGCCGGCGCGGAACCGGAGCGGGTTGGGATACTGGCTGCGGTACGGGCCTAGGAGGCGGGCCCGCATGTCAGCCCGCCGCAACCGCGCGTTTGGCCGCGCTCACGATCCGGTCCACGCTCGGCAGGTACTTCATTTCCAGGCGGAACAGCGGAATGTGGGTGTCATAACCGGTGACGCGTTCGACCGGTGCCAGCAGGTCGTACAGCGATTCCTCGGCCAGGCGCGCGGCGATTTCCGCGCCGAAGCCCGCCGTCTTCGGCGCTTCCTGCACGATCACGCAGCGGCCGGTCTTGGCCACCGATTCGGCGATGGTGGCAAAGTCCAGCGGACGCAGCGTGGCCACGTCGATCACTTCGGCGCTGATGCCTTCGCCGGCCAGTTTGTCGGCCGCTTCCAGCGCTTCCTTGACCTGTGCGCCCCAGGTGACCAGGGTGACATCGGTACCGTCGCGCAGCACGAAGCACACGTCCAGCGGCAGGGCTTCGCCGTCATCGACGACGACTTCCTTGTACTGGCGGTAGATGCGCTTGGGCTCCATGTAGATCACCGGATCCGGTTCGCGGATCGCGGCCAGCAGCAGGCCGTAGGCGCGTTGCGGCGACGACGGCAGCACCACGCGCAGGCCCGGCACGTTGGTGAAGATCGCTTCGTTGGCTTCGCTGTGGTGCTCCGGCGCACGGATGCCGCCGCCCCACGGCACGCGCAGCACCATCGGGCAGTGGAGGCGGCCACGGGTGCGGTAACGCAGGCGTGCGGCGTGGCAGACGATATGGTCCACCATCGGGTACATGAAGCCATCGAACTGCGCTTCGGCAACCGGCTTCATGCCCTGCGCGGCCAGGCCGATGGTCAGGCCGGCGATAGTGGTTTCGTCCAGCGGGGTGTCCAGGATGCGGTCGGCGCCGAAGCGCTGCTGCAGGCCGGCGGTGGCGCGGAACACGCCGCCGTTGACGCCCACGTCCTCGCCCAGCACCAGCACCGACTTGTCGTGCTCCAGCTCCCAGGCCAGCGCCTGGGTGATGGCTTCGATGAGGGTGATCGGGGTGGTGGTCATGTTCGGTTCTCCGCGCGCGATGGCGGCGCTGTCGGCGGCATTGGTCTGCGCGCCCGAGGCGCTGGTGTGCTTGATCTCATCCATGACGCTGCTCCAGGGCGATCGCCTGTGCGCGCTGGGCCAGCAGATCCTGCGGCGGATCGGCATAGAGGAAGTCGAACATCGCTTCGACCGGCTGCACCGGGGTGTTGAGGTACAGGTTGACCTCGTCGTCCACGCGCTTGCCGCAGTCGACGGTCCACGCCGCTTCCTCTTCCTCGCTCCACACACCGGCATTGATGAGGTACTTGCGCAGGCGCAGCATCGGCTCGCGCTGCCAGGCATCCTTCACCTCGGCGTCGTCGCGATAGCGGCGCGCGTCATCGGCGGTGGTGTGGTCGGACAGGCGGTAGGTCATCAGTTCCAGCACGGTGCCACCGTCGCCGGCCAGCGCGCGCTCGCGCGCCTGCAGCATGGCCGCCATCACCGCGATCAGGTCGTTGCCGTCCACCTGCAGGCAGTGCAGGCCACCGGCCAGGCCCTTCTGTGCCAGCGTTTCGGCACCGGTCTGGGCCGAACGCGGGAGCGAGATGGCCCAGCCGTTGTTGACGATGCACAGGATCAGCGGCAGCTTGTAGGCGCCGGCCGAATTCAGTGCGGCGTAGAAGTCGGTCTTGGAGCTGCCGCCGTCGCCGCATACGGCCACCGCGATCTGCTTCTCGTTGTTGAGCTTGAACTTCAGCGCAGCGCCGGCGGCATGCAGGCACTGGGTGGAAATCGGCACGCAGAACGGGAAGTCCCTGGCGGCATTGCCACCGTAGTCGTTGCCACGCTCGTCGCCGCCCCAGTACATGAGGACGTCGCGCGGGCGCACGCCACGCATGAACATGGCGCCGTACTCGCGGTAGGACGGCGCGAACACGTCGTCCTTCTGCATCGACGCGCCGATGCCCACGTGTGCCGCTTCGTGGCCCAGGCAGGCCGCGTAGGTGCCCAGCTTGCCGGTGCGCTGCAGTGCGATCGACTTGCCGTCGAACACGCGCACGAACAGCATCTGCTTGAACATCGGCAGCAGGGCGCGCGGATCGCGCAGGGCTTCGGGCAGGTCATCGCGGACGAGCGTGCCGTCCGTGTCCAGGTACTGCAGGTATTCGATCTTGAACTCAGCGGCAACCGTCATTGCGTACTGCACCTTCGACAGGAAGTTACAAATGATATGAATTGCCATGTTAAGGAAGGCGTACGAAAAAGCCGTCCTGCGGCGCAGCAAGTGTCCCGGTGGACAGCGCCCCGGTATACCGCAGACAGGTGACGCAATGCCAATGACTACAACGTATTCAGTTGCCGGAACCGGGCATGAGCGGCCCCCGGCAGCGCCCCCGCCAGACCGGCCTCCGCGCGCGGACCGCGCAGAAAGCCGCCCCCGGACGCCGGCGTAGGGAGCCCCCCGGGCGGGCGATGCGGCGGTGCGCTACCCTTTGTCCCCCTTCTGCGGCGCCCGCCATGTCTGTCGACAAGAACCAACGCGATCTCGAAGCCGGTATCCACACCGATCTGGAGGGGCGCCTGACCTACGGCGGCTACCTGCGGCTGGACCAGCTGCTGTCGGCGCAGCAGCCGCTGTCCAACCCGCCGCACCACGACGAGATGCTGTTCATCATCCAGCATCAGACCTCCGAGCTGTGGTTGAAGCTGCTGGCCCACGAACTGCGGGCGGCGATCGGTTTCCTGCAGCGCGACGAAGTCTGGCAGTGCCGCAAGGTGCTGGCGCGCAGCAAGCAGGTGCTGCGCCAGCTGACCGAGCAGTGGTCGGTGCTGGAAACCCTGACCCCGTCCGAGTACATGGGCTTCCGCGACGTGCTGGGCCCGTCTTCGGGCTTCCAGTCGCTGCAGTACCGCTACATCGAGTTCCTGCTGGGCAACAAGAACGCGCAGATGCTGCAGGTGTTCTCGCATGACCCGGCCGGCCAGGCGCAGCTGCAGCAGGTGCTGGACGCGCCCAGCCTGTACGAGGAATTCCTGCGCTACCTGGCCCGGTTCGGCCATCCCGTACCCGCCGCCTACCAGGGCCGCGACTGGCAGCAGCCGCACGTGGCCGACGATGCGCTGCACCCGGTGTTCGAGCGGATCTACCAGAACACCGACCGTTTCTGGCGCGAGTACTCGCTGTGCGAGGATCTGGTGGACCTGGAAACCGCCTTCCAGCTGTGGCGCTTCCGCCACATGCGCACGGTGATGCGGGTGATCGGCTTCAAGCGCGGCACCGGCGGCTCCAGCGGGGTGGGCTTCCTGCGGCAGGCGCTGGAGCTGACCTTCTTCCCGGAGCTGTTCCAGGTGCGCACCACCATCCGCAACGACGATCCGATGCCGCCGGACGCCTGATACGGCCGGGCGCCCCGGGCGCCCATTCATCATGACGCGATGATGACCGCCGGCGCGGGCGCAGGCCCCGCCGTTGCTGCGCCGACCGTCCGCCCCGGGGTCCGGAGCGTGCAAGTTCAGCGAGCGCGCGGCGAGCTGCACGAATCGGCGTGTATTTGACGTGAACGTGGTTGGTCTGGGATTCTCCCGCGCTGTTTCGCACATCGGACGTGCATGTCATCCACCGAACCCAGGAATCCCGCATGAGCGTAGACGCCGCCGCGAAATCCGTTCCCGAACCGGCGCTGCCGGAGTTCAAGACCACGCTGGGCCATCCACGCCCGTTGTGGATGCTGTTCATGACCGAATTCTGGGAGCGCTTCGCGTTCTACGGCATCCGCTGGGCGCTGGTGCTGTACATCGTCTCGCAGTTCTTCCAGGGCGACGCGGCCGGCCAGGCGGCCGCCAGCCGTACCTACGGCGCCTACCTGGCGCTGGTCTATGCCGCTGCGATCTTCGGTGGCTACGTCGCCGACCGGGTGCTGGGCTACCAGCGGTCGATCCTGACCGGCGCGGTGATCATGGCCGCCGGCCTGTTCATGGTCGCCATGCCCAACAAGGAGATCTTCGAACTGGGTCTGGCCACGATCATCATCGGCAACGGCCTGTTCAAGCCCAACATCTCCACGATGGTCGGCAAGCTTTACGGCCTGAAGGATGAGCGCCGCGATTCGGGCTTCACCATCTTCTACATGGGCATCAACATCGGCGCGATGATCGCCCCCGTGCTGACCCAGTACCTGGCCGAAGCGGTCTTCGGTACCCAGGCGATGCCGTCCTACAAGATGGTCTTCATCGCGTCGGGCATCGGCATGCTGATCAGCCTGGCATGGTTCTACGTCGGCCGTGCCGGCCTGAAGGGCATCGGCGCTCCGCCGGCAGGTGCCGAAGGGTTCGGCCGCATCATCATGGTGCTGGTCGGCTCGATCGTGGCCATCCCGGTCGCCTACTTCCTGCTCTCCACCGGCGCCACCGCGCTGGCCTGGATCCTCGGCGTGATGTTCGTGGCGCTGGGCGTGCTGCTGCTGGTCGAGGGCATCCGTGAGGGCAAGGTCCAGCGCGACCGCGTGATCGCGATGCTGATCATCTTCATCTTCAACGTGATGTTCTGGATGTTCTTCGAGCAGGCCGGCAGCTCCTTCACCTTCCTGGCCGACAACATCGTCAACCGCAATCTGGGCGGCTGGACCTTCCCGACCGCGTGGTTCCAGTCGGTCAACTCGGTGGCCATCATCACCCTGGCCCCGATCATCGCCTGGATCTGGATCAAGCTGGGCCGTGCCAATCCGTCGATTCCGCGCAAATTCGGCCTGGGCCTGCTGTTCAACGGCGCTGCCTTCGCCCTGCTGATGCTCGCGCTGTCGACGATGGTGGTGGACGGCAAGATCCCGTTCTGGACGCTGTTCATGGTCTACGTCATCCAGTCCGTGGGCGAGCTGTGCCTGTCGCCGATCGGCCTGTCGATGGTGACCAAGCTGGCCCCGGTGCGCCTGGTCGGCTTCGGCATGGGTGGCTGGTTCCTGTCCACCGGCATCGGCAACAACCTGTCGGGCATCTTTGCCGGCGTGGTCAGTGGCGAAGGCGGCATGACCGTCGAGTCGGCGCTGAAGGGCTACACCTTCGGCTTCTGGGCATTGATCGGCTCCGGCGCGGTGCTGTTCCTGATCGCCCCGCTGATCAACAAGCTGATGCACGGCGTCAAGTGAGGTCCGCGATGCGTACGACCCTGTGGTGGTCCCCGATGATCCTGGCCGGCCTGCTGGCCGCCTGTTCGCCATCGGCGCCCACTGCCGCGCCTGCGCAGCCGCTGGATACCTCCGAGCAGAAGCCGCCGGTCGCCGATCCCGGCGAGCCGGTGGCCTCGGGCAACACCCCGGCCGCCGCGGATATCGCCGCGGTCGCCGCGCTCAACGCGCAGTTCGACCCGGGCCGCGATCCGGTCGCGGACCTGGCCACGGCCAAGGTCGAAGCCCAGCGCGGCGGCAAGCGCATCGTGCTGGACGTGGGCGGGGAGTGGTGCTCCTGGTGCCACCTGATGGACGCCTTCATCGAGGGCGATGCGGAGATCCGCAGCTTCCGCGATGCCCACTTCGTGTGGATGAAGGTCAACTACAGCGAAGACAACGAGAACACGGCGTTCCTGTCGCAGTTCCCGGCGATCAAGGGCTATCCGCACCTGTTCGTGCTCGACGCGGACGGCACGCTGCTGCACTCGCAGTTCACCGGCGAGCTGGAGGCCGACAAGGGCCAGCCGAAGGGCTATGACCGCACGCGGTTCTTCGCCTTCATGAAGGACTGGGCGCCGCCGAAGGCGCCATGATCGACAAGGCCGCGGATTCCGCGGCCTTTTTTGTTGCCGGTGGCGCGTCGCCTGCTGCCGGCCCTACAGGTTTCAGCCGGGCTGCCGTTACCTCCAAGGACGACATGCCGCGCAGTTCGTGGCGCGCACCCAACGGATTGAAACGCATGCAGCCGGGCACCAGCGACAGCAGTTCCGATATCTCCCTCGACGGACCGGCCGGCGTGAGCCTGCCGCCTGTCGATGTCCTGCTCGACGATCACGGCACGCTGGACACCCCGGACGCCGAGGCCGATACCCCTGCGCCCGGTGCGATACGTTACCGCCTGCCGCTGGTCGCGGTGCCCGACAATGTGCTGCTCAAAGCCGCGGTGCAGAAGCTGGTGGAGCAGAAGGCCCAGCTCGATGCGCTGGCCCGCAACCCGGCGCTGGCCGGGCTGCTGCCGGCCGAGTGGCTGGGCAGCGGGCTGCGCGCGGTCGATCTGCAGGGCTTCGTGCTCTCGGTGCTGCCGTTTCTGCACAACGCGGCCAAGGCCGAGACCGCACCGGCGCGGCTGCCGCTCAAGCACGTGCTGGGCGACGCCGGGCGCTGGGACCGCGACGATGTGGCCGAGCCCAAGTCGCTGGCGTTCTTCCTGGCCAGCGACGACCGCGCCAGTGCGGGCGTGAAGGATCCGGCGGAGGCCTACCTGGTCGGGGCGCTGGGGTTGGCGTGGGTCCACGAAGGACGCACCCGGCCAGGCTTCCTGCGCCAGATGGGCTACGACAGCATGGCGGCGCGGGTCAGCATGCTGGCCTACCCCGAACCGGGGCAGATGGCGCTGTACAGCGTGACCGCCCACGGTGTCAGCCAGATCTGGTGCGTGCTGGACCGGCGCAAGTTGCGGCCGCTGCTGGCGCCCTGGATCAGCGTGCCGCTGCTGACCGCCTACGGCGTGGCCGCACCCGTCGCCTGGCCCACGTCGTTCCCGGCGGTGGACGAAGTGGCGCAGATGCTGGCCACGGCACGCACCGGCAAGGGGCCGGTGGAAGTGGACCTGGGCAAGGTCGCGGCCAAGATCGCGCAGGACGCTTCGGCGGAAACCTGGATGCCGGTCAGCCTGCTGCAGGTGGGCACCTGGGCACCGCGCTGGCGTTACTTCATGGCCACCTTCATCGGCCTGCCCTCGCTGCTGCTGGTGGTGGCCGCCCTGGCGCTTCCCGGCGCCATCGAAGCGGCGGCGGTCGCCGCCTCACTCGGCTTCGCTGGCGGCGCCATCGGGGCACTGGCGGCCCCGTGGGTGCATGCGCGCCGCAAGCACCTGAGCTAGCAGAGCCCGGCTCTACCCTTCGTCCATGCGCTGCAGGCCTTCCCCGGCCAGGCGCAGGATCAGCGTTTCCAGCATCTGCTCCTCCTCCTCGCTGAGCACGGACATCAGCTTGCGGGTGATCTCGATCACCAGCGGCGCGATGGTCTCGTAGACCTCGAACCCGGCCGCCGACAGCGCCAGCACCGAACGACGGCGGTCGTCGCCGTGGGTTTCACGCTTGATGAAGCCCCGTTCGAGCAGTCTGGCCACGGCGCGGCTGACGGCCACCTTGTCCATCGCGGTGCGATCGGACACCTCGCTCGCCGACGACCCCGGGTACAGGGCCAGGATGGTGATGACCCGCCATTCCGGGATCGCCAGACCATACCGGTCCCCATACAGCTTGGCGATGTTGCCGCTGACCCGGTTGGACAGCACGCTGAGCCGATACGGCAGAAACTGCTCCAGATCGAGCAGGGCGTGCGAGGCGCGGATGCTGTGGCTGGTGGGATCGGGCGGGCTCATGCTGCGGTGCACCTTGATGGTGGTTTCATGTGAAACTATAAACCTTCAGTCCGGACTCCGCATTCTCGCGGGTCTGCCTTCCTCCCGCACCTGGTTTTTTCCGATGCGGACTTGCTTTGGAGCCACATCATGAGCAGCCAACTGAGCACCGCGTCCCACGCACCCAACCCGGGCATGCAGGTCACCACCTTCGAAAACCCGATGGGCATCGACGGTTTCGAGTTCGTCGAATTCGCCGCACCGGCCGGCCGTGGCGCCGAACTGCACGCCTATTTCCGCAAGATGGGCTTCTCCGCGGTGCTGCGCCACAAGCAGCGCGCGATCACCGTCTACCGCCAGGGCGACGTCAACTTCCTGGTCAACGAGGAGCCGGATTCGTTCGCTGCCGACTTCGCCGAGAAGCATGGCCCGTGCGCCTGCGGCTTCGCCATCCGCTTCCAGAAGCCGGGCGAGGAGGTGTTCCAGATGGCGCTTGGCAATGGTGCCGAGGCGATCGACTTCAAGCCGGAGACCAAGGCGGTGCCGGCACCGGTGATCAAGGGCATCGGCGACTGCATGCTGTATCTGGTGGATCGCTACGGCGCCAACGGCAGCATCTTCGACACCGACTACGCGCCGATCGACGGTGCCGAGCAGCGTCCGGTCGGGTTCGGCCTGACCTTCATCGACCACCTGACCCACAACCTGTATTTCGGCAACATGCAGCAGTGGTCGGACTACTACGAGCGCCTGTTCAACTTCCGCGAGATCCGCTACTTCGACATCAAGGGCCTCAAGACCGGCCTGGTGTCCAAGGCGATGACCGCGCCGGACGGCATTGTGCGCATTCCGCTCAACGAATCCTCCGATCCGAAGAGCCAGATCAACGAGTACCTCGATGCCTACAAGGGCGAGGGCATCCAGCACATCGCCTGCTTCACCGAGAACATCTACGAGACCGTCGAAGCGATGCGCGCGCAGGGCGTGGAGTTCCTCGATACGCCGGAGACCTACTTCGACGTGATCGACATGCGCGTGCCCGGTCATGGCGAAGACGTGGCGCGCCTGGCCAAAAACAAGATCCTGATCGACGCCGATCCGGAAACCAAGCAGCGCAAACTGCTGCAGATCTTCACCACCAACTGCATCGGTCCGATCTTCTTCGAGATCATCCAGCGCAAGGGCAACGAAGGCTTCGGCGAAGGCAACTTCACCGCGCTGTTCGAGAGCATCGAGCGCGACCAGATGAAGCGCGGCGTACTGTAACGTGGCACGGGGCGACCCGGTCGCCCCACCGCCGCCGCACCGGGCAGCCGAGCGCGTCGCAACGCGCCGGGCTGCCGACGTGCACGAATGAACATACCGCCGGGAGCCGCCCGGCACCATGAGAGCCCGACCATGTCCACCTCCATCGCATCACGCGGCTACCAGACCGGCTTCGGCAACGAGTTCGCCAGCGAAGCGGTACCCGGCGCCTTGCCGGTCGGGCGCAACTCGCCGCAGCGGGTCGCGCACGGGCTGTATGCCGAGCAGTTGTCCGGTACGGCCTTTACCGCGCCCCGTGGCAGCAACCGTCGCAGCTGGGTCTACCGGATCCGCCCGGCGGTGACCCACGGCGAGTTCACCGCCTACGCACAACCGCATCTGCACAGCGACTTCGCCCACGGTGCGGTCTCGCCCAACCAGCTGCGCTGGAACCCGCTGCCGCTGCCGACCACGCCCACCGACTTCATCGACGGCCTGTACACGATGGGGGGCAACGGCGCGCCGGATGCGCATCACGGCGTGGGCATCCACCTGTACGCGGCCAATGCGGACATGCAGGGCCGCTACTTCTACAACGCCGACGGCGAGCTGCTGATCGTGCCGGAGCTCGGCCGCCTGCGCCTGCTCACCGAACTGGGCGTGATCGAGATCGAGCCGCAGCAGATCGCGGTGATGCCGCGCGGCGTCCGCTTCCGGGTCGAGCTGCCCGACGGGCAGGCACGCGGCTATATCTGCGAGAACTTCGGCGCGCTGCTGAAGCTGCCCGACCTGGGGCCGATCGGTTCCAACGGCCTGGCCAACCCGCGCGATTTTGAAACTCCGCATGCCGCCTTTGAAGACATCGACGGGGCGTTCGAGCTGATCGCCAAGTTCGGCGGACAGCTGTGGCGCGCGGACATCGATCATTCGCCGCTGGATGTGGTCGCCTGGCACGGCAACTACGCCCCGTACCGCTACGACCTGCGCCGCTTCAACACGATCGGTTCGATCAGCCATGACCATCCGGACCCGTCGATCTTCCTGGTGCTGCATTCGCCCAGCGACACGCCCGGGACCAGCAACATGGACTTCGCGATCTTCCCGCCGCGCTGGCTGGTGGCCCAGGACACCTTCCGCCCGCCGTGGTTCCACCGCAACATCGCCAGTGAATTCATGGGCCTGATCCACGGTGCCTACGATGCCAAGGCCGAAGGCTTCGTGCCGGGTGGTGCATCGCTGCACAACTGCATGAGCGGCCACGGCCCGGATGCGGCCACCTTCGACAAGGCCTCGGCAGCGGACCTGAGCAGGCCGGACGTGATCAAGGACACGATGGCCTTCATGTTCGAGACCCGTGGGGTGATCCGCCCCACCGCGCAGGCAATGGACGCTGCGCACCGGCAGCGCGACTATCAGCACTGCTGGCAGGGGTTGAAGGCCAACTTCCCCCGGCAGTAACCGCACGCGCCTCCACGCCGGTGTACGGCGTGGAGGCCCAATGAAGCCCGCGCCGCGCAGGCGACGGTCATGCGTTCCTAGCGTTTCTCGCCTTCCGCGACGGCATCGCGGGGTTACGCCAGACTGTGCTCGAAGCCGCCCGCGTGCGCCGCCGGCAGTACTTCCAGCAGGCGCTGCCGCACCCGTTCGGCGTAGCCGGGCGAGGTCAGTGCCGGTAGCGCCTGAAGAGCGCCGTGCAGCCCCTCGATCACGCCTTCATCGCTGCGTGCCTGCTGCAGGGCGTGGAACAGCGCTGCCGCGCGTGGATGACGCTGCAGTTCCAGAATGCCGAGCAGATAGATGCGCGCGGCCACCAGCGAGCGACGGCGCTCGACCGGGGCTGCCGCCCCGGTGCCGCGCGGCGCGGCGTTGGTGGAAGCCGGCACCGGTGCAGCCGCCGCAGGTGTGGAGACCAGGTACCCGGCCTGGATCAGCTGGATCACCATCGCCGCTGCCTCTGCGCCGACCAGGGCGGTCAGCTGCGGCAGGTCGCGCTGGCCGTCGCACAGGATCAGCAGGCGGCGCTGGCGCATGTCCAGGGGCGCACGGTGGGCCTGCAGAGCGGTGCGGGCGAGGTCGGTCTTGCGCGGTTGCATGGGCGAGGGGGTCGATGCGGTGCAGGCCGAGCCTGAACGCGGCAGGTGAAACGGCGATGACAGCCCTGCGCCCGCATGCAGCCACTGCACGGCGATCGCGCTAGGCTGCCCGACATCGACCGGAGGACACCGCATGAAGCAGCTGGGAAGCGTTCTGGCCCTGGGCCTGGTACTGGCCGTGGGGGCCTGCGGGCGAACCGCGGATTCCACCCCCACCAGCCCCATCGCTGCACCGGCGGCCGTGCCTGTCCCCGCGGCCGGGCCGGCGCGCCTTGACGGCTACGGCCCGGTGAGCCTGGACAGCACGCTGGACCAGGTGCGTACGGCCTGGAAGGAACCCCTGGACGGCGCGGTCCCCGATGACTACTGCCACTCGCTGCGGCCACAGGGCGCGCAGGCCGACGACGTGGTGTTCATGATCGAGGGCCGGCGCCTGGTCCGCTACGACGTGCACAACGACCGTATCGTCGCTCCGGGGGGTGGCAAAGTCGGGATGTCGCTGGGCGAGCTGCAGACGCTCTATCCGGACCGCGGCGACGTCACCCCGCACAAGTACGACGAGCAGGGCCACAACCTGCGCGTGCGCCCGGCCACCGAGGGCGGCGCGCTGATCAACTTCGAAATCGACCGCAACGGCACCGTCACCGACTGGCGGGTGGGGCTGCCGCCGCAGGTCGATTACGTGGAAGGCTGCCTGTAGGCCCGCCGTGGCTCTAGAATCGGCCCACGCCTGCCACCGGGGGATTTACCGATGATCGCTGCTGCCACATGGTTCGTACTGGGTCTGGTGCTGCTCGCGCTGGGCGGCGATTCGATCGTCAAGGCGGCCTCCGGGCTGGCGCAGCGCTTCGGCGCCTCGCCGTTCGTGGCCGGGTTGCTGCTGGTCGCCTTCGGCACCTCGCTGCCCGAACTGGTGGTCAACGCACGCGCGTTCGTGGTCGGTGCCGAGGCGCTGGCGCTGGGCAACGCCGTGGGCAGCAACATCGTCAACGTCGGCCTGACCCTGGGCATGGCCGCCCTCGCGGCGCCGCTGCTGGTGCGTGCACGGCTGCTCTCGCCGCTGCTGGTGCTGCTGGCGGTCTCCAGCCTGGCCCTGATCGTGTTCGGGCTGGATGGCGTGATCGCACGCTGGGAAGGCGCGGTGCTGCTGCTGGGCTTCGTGGCGGTGCTGGTATTTGTGCTGCGCCGCGCGCCGCACGAGTCCGAGCCTGTCCGCGAGGCGATTGCCGGCTACGCGATGACCCGTACCGGCCTGTTTCTCAACGTGCTGCGCGTGGTGTTCGCGGTGGTCTGCCTGTACTACGGCGCGCGCTGGATCGTGCAGGCGGCGCCGGTGTTCGGCGCGGGCCTGGGCTGGTCGCCGTTGCTGGTTGGCCTGCTGCCGGTCGCCATCGGCACCGCGCTGCCGGAAGTTGCCGCCGCCATTGCGGCCGCGCGCCGCGGGCAGGGCGACATGGTGCTGGGCCACGTCATCGGCTCGAGCCTGTTCAACCTGCTGGTGGTGGTGGGCGGCATGGCCGCGCTGCGACCACTGGCACTGCCCGAGTCGTTCGTGAAGCTGGAGCTGCCGGCGGCGATCGCCTTCGTGCTGGTGCTGTACCCGATGCTGCGCGGCGACCTGACCATCAGCCGCCGCGAAGGCGGCGTGCTGCTGGTGGCGTTCCTGGGCTGGGTCGCGTTGGAGCTGGCCTTGGCCACCGCGGGCTGACAGCGCGCGGCCACGGCCCTTTCACTGCGGTGTCAGGGCGTCTCGTCGCGGCGTGGTTCCGGCGGCGGCAGCGCTTCTTCCTTGGCCGTTTCATCGCCCGGCAGAGTGGGGCGCTTTTCCATCATCAGCGACAACGCGGCCTTGGCCATCATGTGCGCGCTGATCGGCGCGGTGATGAACAGGAACACGGTGATCAGCAGCTCGCGCGGCTGCGGGTCTTCGCCAAGGAAGATGTGGTAACACACCGAACCGACCAGCACGCAGCCCACGCCCAGCGTGCTGGCCTTGGTGGGTGCATGCAGACGCTTGAAGAAACTCGACAGTTTCACCAGGCCCAGCGCGCCGACCAGGATGAAGAAGCAGCCGAACAGCAGCAGGAGCGACAGCACGATCTGGATGAAGGTGATCATTCGACGATGTCCCGGCGCAGCACGAACTTGCTCAGCACCACCGTGCTGCCGAACCCGAGCATGGCAATGATCAGCGCCGCTTCGAAGTACACCGCCGAATTGAGGTACATGCCGAACAGCATCAGCTCGGCGATCGCCGTCACCGACAGGGTGTCCAGCGCGAGGATGCGATCAGGCACGGTCGGGCCGCGCAGCAGGCGCCAGGTGGCCAGCAGCATGGCCACGCCGACCACGTGCATGCACACCACCATCGTGGTCTGGATGAACATGTATCCGGTCATGGGAAAATCTCCATCAGCGGGGCTTCGTAGCGGGTCTTGATCTGCCGGATCAGCGCGTCCGGGTCGTCCAGGTGCAGTACATGCACCAGCAGGTAGCGGCGGTCGTCCGACAGCGCGGCCGAGACGGTGCCGGGGGTCAGCGTGATCATGCTGGTCAGCGCGGCGATGCCGTGGATGTTGGCGATGTCCAGCGGCAGCCAGATGAAGCCGGGGTGGATGCGTCGCTCCGGCCCCAGCACCTGGATCGCCACGCGGATGTTGGAGACCAGGATGTCCCACAGGGTCACCATCACCAGCTTTGGCAGCGGCCGCAGCGACCCGATGCGGGCGAACTCGCGGTCCAGCCGCGCCGCGAACAGCGGCACCACCAGACCCAGGAACATGCCGAGCACGAACTGGCCCACGGTGAAGCTGTCGGACATCAGCAGCCAGAACGCCACCACCATCACGCTCAGGGAGGGCGAGGGCAGCACGCGCTTGTACAGCGAAGGACGGGCGCTCATGGCTGGCGGATCTCCGGCGGGGTCGCGCGCAGGCCGTTCACATACTCCTGCGGCTGAAGCAGTTGGGTCGCCATCGCGTCGGTGTGCTGCATCAGCGGGCCAGCGAACAGGCTCATCGCGATGCCGTAGCTCAACAGCAGGGCCGCAGCGATGAGTTCGACGGTACGGGTGGGCGCCTTGCGCGCGGGCGGCGCGCCGTCCTCGGCTGCCGGCACGCGCCAGAACAGGCGGATACCGGCGCGGGTCAGACCGACGATCACCATCAGGCTGCTGCCCAGCACTGCCGTCCACACCACGCCGGTGTAGGCGGGGGGCATGCCGGCCAGCAGCGCGGCCTTGGCCAGGAAGCCGGACAGTGGCGGCAGGCCGGCCACGGCCACCGCGCCGATCAGGAACAGCACCGCCGGGGTCTGCTTGCCCGGCATTGGCGCGATGATCTCCTTGCGGTCGCTGGCGCCGCCTCGACGGCGTCGGATCAGGTCCGCCACCAGGAACAGTGCTGCGGCGACAAAGGTGCTGTGCGGCAGGTAGTACAACCCGGCCGACAGCACCTGCGGGGTGCGCACGGCGAAGGCGATGAACAGCGTGGCCGCCGACACCACCACCAGGTAGGAGACCAGCACCCGCAACCGTGCCGCTGCCATCACGCCCAGTCCGCCGAGGACCAGGGTGGCCACGCCGGCCCACAGCAGCCAGTCGCTGCCGTAGCCGGCCATCGCGCCGGCATCGTCGCCGAACCACAGCGTGCTCACCCGCAGCACCGCATACAGCCCAACCTTGGTCATGATCGCGAACAGCGCCGCCACTGCGGCCGGCGCGCGCGCATAGGCCTCGGGCAGCCACAGGTACAGCGGCATCAGTGCGGCCTTGCTGCAGAACACCAGCAGCAGCAGGCCCATCGTGGCCTTGACCAGCAGCAGGTGCGAAGGGGGCACCTCGGCGATGCGCTGGGACAGCTCGGCCATGTTGAGCGAGCCGAGCGAGGCGTACAGCAGGCCCAGCGCGATCAGGAACAGGGTCGAGGCGGTGACGTTGAACACCACATAGTGCAGGCCGATGCGCATGCGCAGGCCGCGCCCGCCACTGAGCAGCAGGCCGTACGAGGCGATCAGCATCACCTCGAAAAACACGAACAGATTGAAGATGTCGCCGGTCAGGAAGGCGCCGTTGAGGCCGACCAGCTGGAACTGGAACAGCGCGTGGAAGTGCGGCGCGCGACGGTCCCAGCCCGAGCAGGCGTGCATCAGGCAGGGAATGGCCAGCAGCAGCGTGGTGACCAGCATCCACGCCGACAGGCGGTCGGCGACCAGCGCGATACCCAGCCGTGAGGGCCAGTCGCCGAGCAGGTACACCGCGATGCTGCCATCGGCGGTCTGTGCGAACAGCAGTGCGACCGCCGCTGCCAGTGCCGTCAGCGTGATCCATGCCACGCTGCGCTGGACCTTGGGCCCGAAGCGGCGGTGCTCCACGAACAGCGAGCAGGCCGCGCCGAACAGGGGAATCAGGATCGGCAGGATCACCGCATGGTTCATGCGTCACCCTCCCGGCCAGACGCGGTATCGGTCGGCCCGCTGTCGGCGTCGTCTTCGTGCGCATCGACGTGGTCGCTATCGTTGTCGCTGCGGCTGCGCATGGCCAGCACGATGCTGACGGCGGTCATCGCGAAGGCGATCACGATCGCGGTCAACACCAGCGCCTGCGGCAGCGGATCGGTGTAGTTGCCCAGATCGCTGTCGATGCCCTCGCGCAGCACCGGCGCCTTGCCCGTGACCAGGCGTCCACCGGCGAAGATCAGCAGGTTGGTGGCGTAGGAGAGGAAGGTCATGCCGAGGATGACGTCGAAGCTGCGCGCACGCAGCAGCAGGTAAATGCCGATCGCGGCCAACACACCGATCGCGCTTGCCAGGGCCAGTTCCATCAGTGCATCTCCCCGGTTTTTGCCGAACGACGGTTGGGATCGATCTCGCCCTTGCGGGCGCTGCGGGTGCGTGACGGCTTGATGGTGCCCATCATCGACAGCATCAGCATCGCCCCGCCGAACACCACCAGGTACACGCCGGTATCGAACCCGATCGCGCTGGCCAGCGGCACCTCGCCGATCAGCGGGAGGTGCAGGTCCAGGTGGCCGCTGGTCAGGAACGGCACGCCGAACAGCATCGATGCGCTGCCGCTGATGATGGCGATCAGCAGGCCGGCACCGATGCAGCGGATGTAGTCGAAGCCGAAGCGCGATTCCACCGACGCGGTGCCCTGGATCACGTACTGGATCAGCAGCGGCACGGCCAGCACCAGGCCGGCGATGAAGCCGCCCCCCGGCGCGTTGTGGCCGCGCAGGAACAGGAAGATCGAGACGGTCATGGTCAGCGGGAACATGATCTGGGCCAGATCGGCCGGCACCGGCAGTTTCATCGGCGGCCCGGGCATGATCTGCTCCGGGGCCATCCGCGAACGCCGCAGCATCGCGTGAACCACCAGCGCAGCGATGCCGAACACGGTGATCTCGCCGAAGGTATCGAAACCGCGGAAGTCCACCAGGATCACGTTGACCACATTCTGGCCGTACGCTTCCGGCAGAGCGCGGGCGAGCAGCTCGCCGGCCATCGTATTGGGCGGCAGGGTCATCGCCGTATAGGCCAGCGCCGCCAGGCCGCCGCCACCGAGCACCGCGATCAGCACGTCTCGACCCTTGCGCCAGCGCGAGCGCTCCCGTGGCGACTGCGCCGGCAGGTAGTTCATGCCCAGCAGCATCAGCACCAGCGTGACCATCTCCACCAGCAGCTGGGTCAGGGCCAGGTCCGGAGCGGACAGGAACACGAAGGTGAGCGACACGATCAGGCCCACGCCACCCAGCAGCAGCACCGCCAGCAGGCGCTGGCGGTACTTGGACAACGCGCCGAACGCGCAGGCCATCATCACCAGCCACAGCCCCCAGCCGAGCAGCGGCAGCGGCTGCGGCGAGGGCCAGTTGGGCGAGACCGGCGTGGCCACGAACGGGGCTGCCGCGACGATGATCGCCACCACCACCAGCCCCAGCAGCATGCGCTGCAGGCTGCCGTTGGCCAGTGCCTGGGTCAGCCGATGGGCGAAGCCGAACACCAGGTCCAGCTGTTTGTGGAACAGATTGCGGCCGGTGGCGCGGGTGACCACCGCATGCAGATTGATCAGGCGGCGCAGGCCGAAATACAGGGCAATGCCGCCCAGCACGCCAACCGCGCTCATCGCCAGCGGCAGATTGAAGCCGTGCCATACCGACAGGCTGTAAGCCGGCATCGCCGGGCCGAGGATGGACGAGGCGGCGGCATGCAGCACCGGTGCGATGGTGATGGCGGGGGCGACGCCGACCGCCACACACACCACCACCAGAATCTCCACAGGCACCTTCATCCAGCGCGGCGGCTCGTGCGGCACGCGGTCCAGATCGTGCGGGCCCTTGCCGAAGAAGGTGTCGTGCACGAAGCGCAGGCTGTAGGCCACGCCGAACACGCCGGCCAGCAGGGCGGCGACCGACATGGCGATGCGCATCGCTTCCGGCCCCTCCGTGGTCAGCGCTTCGGCGAACAGCATTTCCTTGGACAGGAAGCCGTTGAGCAGCGGAATGCCGGCCATTGCCAGCGAGGCGATGATCGCCAGCGCGCTGGTGAAGGGCATCAGCCGACGCAGCCCACCGAGCTTGCGCATGTCGCGCGTGCCGGTTTCGTGGTCGATGATGCCGGCAGCCATGAACAGCGAGGCCTTGAAGGTGGCGTGGTTGAGGATGTGGAACACGCCGGCGACCACCGCCATCGGGGCGGAGAGCCCGAACAGCATCGTGATCAGGCCCAGGTGGGAGATCGTCGAGTAGGCCAGCAGGCCCTTCAGGTCGTGCTGGAAGATCGCATTCCACGCGCCGATCAGCAGGGTGATCGCGCCGATGCCGCTGACCGTATAGAAGAACAGGTCGGTGCCGGACAGGGCCGGGTGCAGCCGTGCCAGCAGGAACACGCCGGCTTTGACCATCGTGGCCGAGTGCAGGTAGGCCGACACCGGCGTCGGTGCGGCCATCGCGTGCGGCAGCCAGAAGTGGAACGGGAACTGCGCGCTCTTGGTGAAGATGCCCGCCAGCACCAGGAACAGGGCGTAGGGATACAGCGCACTGGCGCGGATCGCATCGCCGGCGGCCAGCACCGCGTCCAGCTCGAAGCTGCCCACGATGCGGCCGATCAGCAGCACGCCGCCGAGCAGGGCCAGGCCGCCGCCGCCGGTCACCACCAGCGCCATCCGCGCGCCCTCGCGGGCATCCTGGCGGTGCGACCAGAAGCCGATCAGCAGGAACGAGCTGATGCTGGTCATTTCCCAGAACACCATCAGCAGCAGCAGGTTGCCCGACAGCACCATGCCCAGCATGGCGCCCATGAACAGCAGCAGGTAGCAGTAGAAGCGGTGGGCGCTGTCGCGGGCGCTGAGGTAGTAGTGGGCGTACATCACCACCAGTGCGCCGATGGCCAGGACCAGGCCGGCGAACATCCACGCCAGGCCGTCCAGCCGCAGCGAGAATGCCAGCCCGATCTGCGGCAGCCACTGCCCGAAACTGCGGACGACCCCGCCGCCCAGGATGTCGGGGGTCAGGGTGGCCAGCAGCGCCAACCCACCCAATGGAGCGGCCGCGGCCAACCAGGCGGCCGTGGAGCGGGAGGTGCGTCGGAATGAAGCGACCGCCACGGCCATCAGGAAGGGCAGGGCGAGCAGCAGGAGCAGACTGGGATTCATGCAGGGAATGCGGGATTCACGAGCAGGTCGTTCAGTCTAACAGGCAGGCAATTGTCGCCGATACTCCCGAATACGCATCGAACTGCATGTAACGTGCGCTGATTCATTTTTTCAGCCTCGTCAGTGGGTCCATCCGGGAGCGTCGCGGGCCGTATGGAACCGATGGAGCGGCTTTGCCGAACGTGGCCGGTCGCAGGGGGTGCCGAGCGGGTTCCGGCCAGCAATGGCAGGGCCTGCGGAAGAAGGCGGACGGTCACGGAGCTGAACGCCAGCGTACCCGGATGGGGGCCTGATGGGGATGCTGGACGCCGGCGCGTGGACCGCCGGTGAGCCTGTCGCGTCGTTCAGGAAAGTGCGTTCAGAAGCGCCAGTCCAGGCGACGGTAGACCTTGGCCATCACCCAGGCCGGGCCGATCAACAGGTAGACCAGATCGGTGAGGAAGCTGGGCTTGCGGCCCTCGAATTTGTGGCCGATGAACTGCGCCACCCAGGCCACGGCGAATACGCCCAGGCCCAGCCAGAACAGGCCACGCAGGCCGATTTCGGCTTCCAGCAGCCGGCACAGGCAGCCGCTGACGAAGAACAGGGCGAGCATCCCGTAGCCGAGCCGGCGTGACAGACGGTTGTAGTAGGCCCACGCGGCGAACATCGCCAGACCGGCCCAGATCCCGTACTGGAACCAGGTGATCAACGGCGGCAGGCACCACAGCAGCGCGATCACCGACCACATGATCGCCGGCACCGCGATCACATGGATGCGCTGGTTGATCGCATTGCGGTGGTCGTCGGAATAGCTGGCGAAGTAGCGGTCGATGGGCCGCTCAAGCTGGGTCGTCGTGGACATTGAGCCTCCGGAGTGGGCACAGGATACTCCCGGAGCCCGCCCATCGCGGCGTCGCGTGTCCCCGCCCACCCACGGTCGACGTCCCCCGTCGCCGTTGCGGCGACGGGGGACATGCATCAATCGACCGAGATGCCGGCCAGGCGCTGCAGCGCCTCGGCGTACTTGGCGCGGGTGCGCTCGATGATCTCCGCCGGGATGCTCGGGCCCGGAGCGGTCTTGCCCCAGTCCAGCGTTTCCAGGTAATCGCGTACGAACTGCTTGTCGTAGCTCGGTGGGCTGGTGCCCACCTCGTACTCGTCGGCCGGCCAGTAACGCGAGGAATCCGGCGTCAGCATCTCGTCCATGATGTAGAGGCGGCCATCGGCATCGGTCCCGAACTCGAACTTGGTATCGGCCAGGATGATGCCGCGCTCGCGCGCGTAGTCGGCGGCGAACTTGTAGATGCGCAGGGTGGCGTCGCGCACGCGCTCGGCCAGGTCCGCACCGACCGCCTTCACCATCGCATCGAAATCGATGTTCTCGTCATGGTCGCCCACGGCGGCCTTGGTCGAGGGGGTGAAGATCGGCTCGGGCAGCTGTTCGGCCTGGCGCAGGCCGTCGGGCAGATCGATGCCGCTGATCTTGCCGGTGCGCTGGTAGTCCTTCCAGCCGCTGCCGATCAGGTAGCCGCGGGCAATCGCTTCCACCGGCACCGGCTTCAGCTTGCGGGTCACCACTGCGCGCTTGGCGTACAGCGCCGGGTCAACGCCCTCGGGCAGCACGCTGGCCACGTCGATGCCGGTCAGGTGGTTGGGCATCAGGTGCGCGGTCTTGGCGAACCAGAAGTTCGACACCTGGCAGAGCATTTCGCCCTTGCCGGGAATCGGATCGGGCAGCACCACGTCGAAGGCCGACAGACGGTCGGTAGCGACCATCAGCAGGTAGTCCCCCGGCGGAGTGCCGGCGGGCAGCCGGTCGCGCGGAATGTCGAAAACATCACGCACCTTGCCGCGATGGCGCAAGGGCAGGCCGGGGAGATCGGATTGCAACAACGTGGTCGGCACGGGCACTCCTGAGGCTTCGTCAAGACAGCTGTCCAGGGGACCCGGAGGGCCCGCACAGACAGCGGGCGGCCTAGTGTAAAGCGGGTTGGGCCCGCTGTGACGTAAAATGAGGCTCCTTTGTCGACCCGGCCGCCCTTACGACCATGCGCTGGTACGGAAAACTGCTCGGATTCATCGCTGGCGCCCTGCTTTTCAGGCCCAATCCGCTGTTCGGGGCCGTGGTCGGCCTGTTGATCGGGCATGCCTTCGACGCCGACTGGTTCCGCCTGAACAGGGAGAACCCCTACCGCGAGCTGGGGCTGACCTCCGAGGCGACCGACGCCGAGGTCGATCTGGCCTACCGCCGGCTGATCTCCCAGTACCACCCCGACAAGGTCGTCGGCGCCGCCCCGGAGCTGCGCCAGCAGGCCGAGCGCAAGTCGCGCCTGCTCAACGCCGCCTACGACCGCATCAAGACCCTGCGCAAGCGCTGACCCCGCGCGGCGCCTCCCCGTCCACGTCCTGAAGGCCCCGGCCATGTCCAACTGCATCATCGCCCCCTCCATCCTGTCCGCGAACTTCGCCCGCCTGGGCGAGGAAGTGGACAACGTGCTCGCCGCCGGTGCGGACTGGGTGCATTTCGATGTGATGGACAACCATTACGTGCCCAACCTGACCATCGGCCCGATGGTCTGCCAGGCGCTGCGCAAGCACGGCGTCACCGCGCCGATCGACGTGCACCTGATGGTGGAGCCGGTGGACCGCATCATTCCGGACTTCGCCGAGGCCGGTGCCACCTACATCAGCTTCCACCCGGAGGCCTCCCGCCACGTCCACCGCACCATCCAGCTGATCCGTTCGCTGGGCTGCAAGCCGGGCATCGTGCTCAACCCGGCCACCCCGGTGGACATCCTGGACTGGGTGCTGGACGAGCTGGACCTGGTGCTGCTGATGTCGGTCAACCCGGGCTTCGGCGGCCAGGCGTTCATTCCCTCGGCGCTGGACAAGCTGCGCGTCGTGCGCCAGAAGATCGATGCCAGCGGCCGCGACGTGCGCCTGGAGATCGACGGCGGCGTCAAAGCTGACAACATCGGCGCGATCGCCGCCGCCGGTGCCGATGCCTTCGTGGCCGGCTCGGCGATCTTCAACGCCACCTCCAGCTACCAGGACGTGATCGCGCAGATGCGCCACAACGTCGCCCAGGCCAGGGGCTGAGCCATGCCGGTGGCCACTGTGACCATCCGCGTGGCCACCGCCGACGATGCAGCGCTGATCCTGCGCTTCATCCGCGAGCTGGCGATCTATGAGAAGGCCGAGTCGTCGGTGCAGACCGACGAAGCCGGCATCCGCGCCAGCCTGTTCGGCGCCGATGCCACGGCGCACGCGCTGATCTGCGAGGCCGGTGGCGAGGCCATCGGCTACGCCGTGTACTTCTACAACTACTCCACCTGGCTGGGCCGCAACGGCATCTACCTGGAAGACCTGTACGTCAGCCCGCAGCAGCGCGGCAGCGGTGCCGGCAAGGCGCTGCTGCAGCACATCGCGCGTATCGCGGTTGCCGATGGCTGTGGCCGTTTCGAATGGTCGGTGCTGGACTGGAATGAACCGGCGATCAGGTTCTATGAAGCCGCCGGTGCGAAACCGCAGAGCGAGTGGACGGTGTACCGCATGGAAGGCGACGCGCTGCGGGAATTCGCCGCCGGCTGACACCGGGCAAAAAAGACCGCACCCTGGCTGCAAGGCTCCAGTGGAGCGAGAAGCTACGTGGCAGCGATGGCGTGCTGACGCGCGAAGCCCAGAAGCTGCGCGTGGATATGCAACTGGTCAACAGCCCGTTGCGGAGGTCGATTTTGCGAAGACAAGCGAAAGTTGAGAGCGCAGTCGGATGCTGAAAGCTCAATCTGGATGGCCGCCGCCGCTAAACGGCGGCGGCTTAGAGGCCGATGACAGTCCGACCTGGATGACCGGGCATGGGCTACTTCCAAACACCACGGTCTTTCGCTTCTTTCACGATGTCCACCATGATTTCTGGCTCTCCAAGTTGGGCTAGGAGCATGAGGTGTTCGACGGCCTTGACCTTCTTCAAATGATCGAGGCGACACGGCCCGCCCGCCCTCAAAGCCGGAGTGAAGGCATACATCTCATCGGGAGCCAAGTGCCCGAGCTGTTTCACTGCTCTTTCAAACATAGGCTTTCCAGCTTCGTCTTCCTCATCTAGATCGACCTTATCAAGGCGCTCCACCCAACTGGACGCTAAAAAGTCGCCTTTGCCTTGGCTCATCCACTTCGAATTGTCTTTTGGGAAGATCATTGACGTCATCGACAGGATGGTCATGCACGGGCCCGTTCGGGTTCCCCACACCATCAGTCGCCCGAATGCCGTCCGACCGATAACGTGGAAATCGTCGGTCCCGTACAGCGGCGTGCCGTAGATCCAGGCATTGAGGACTTCAGAATACTCACTTGGATCAGTCATCCAAAACAAGCCGCCTCCGTAGCCGGAAAAGCCATAGGCCTTCCAGTACTCAAGCAGCTTTTCAGGTAGCTTCCCGCGATAGAACGTCAGCGTAGATTCCCCTGCGGGTCGGGTATCCACTGCAGGACCAAAACCCGAGTTTCGATAGAAATACTCAAAATCTTCATCAATCATGCGGGTCATTTGCAACGCTCCAGTCCGCCATTCATTTTTGTCTTGCTTCTTTCGCTCACAGGCAATGCCAGCAGCTGGTACGAATGAGTTGAACGTCTGGCGCGCAGACAGACTTGCCAAGCAGCAGAGTGTCCGCAACGACAAGCTTCGACACCCCTCCACCTCACATGTAAGGGACGCCGCCAAGGTTTTGCTGGCGCACGTAGTTGAGGATACTGTTGAAGTGCTCTGACAGGTCACGGATTGACAGGCTGTATAGGCATGCTTTCGTACATGCGATACCCATCTGACCTGGACGCGGGCTCTCGTAGCCCTTCTGGACCGACGTGATCCTGTCCTTCGCGGGCAAGAGGCGGGGCGCGGCTTTTGCTGCCAGCTAGGGCGGATTGTGCTGTACGCAATGCGACAGAGACTCCGACCCATGACCCGCAATAGCGCATTGACGCCGCTGCCTTGGGGGTGCTGCTGGGGTATTGAATCAGTTGCTGCAAGCTGAGCGCCAATGCTGGCAACTGTTCTTGGGAATTAATCGGAGGCTGATCCTGCCTCCATCCGTCGTCCCTGCTATGGCCTTCCATTCTCCGGGCGCGCGATGACGCTTTGATGACGCATTCCCCGCTGCGTGCAGACGACGCAGAATCCTGTACCGCGGCGTCTATGTCGAAAGCGACAGCGCCACTCGCCCGCGCCGTGCTGGGCCACGCAGGCCATGCATGCACCGGCAACTGCGTGCATCCACGCGGCGTGCAGCGCATCGAGGCACGTCCACACGTTCCCGCTGCGGTTCGCGGGTACTCGTGTGAAAGGGGCGCGCCCTGTGCCATATCAGCAGCGACGTCGCACTATCGAGAAAAGCAATCAACGGGCTTCAGAAGACGGCCTGACGGGCTGCTACAAGGGAGAGGCGACCGGCGAACGTCCGCCGTTTGCTTCACTGCCACACAAGGAGATCAACGTGACGCTTCGGACTGCGATGGTATCTGTGGTACTAGGAGGGGTGCTTGCCACGGCACCGGTTGCCGTATTGGCGCAACGCGCTGACCACCCTGTCAGCATCACCACGAAAACGACCTATCCGGCGGGGTCGGTCGAAGCGGCATCCTGGCTCGACTGGATCGCGGGACGCTCGCCGGCGTACGCGCCGGTGTCCAGGCGCGGCACGGTCCAGGTGCTCACGACACGAGCAGGCTTGACCGGATCGAGCGTCGCGCGCGCGCCCAGCGCAGGCCCGCCCACGCCGCTGCCGAACGGCGGCAACCAAGGCGACGGGATGACCGTTACCTCCCGGGACGCGGCAGTAAGTACCGAAACCTGGGGCTACACCTTCCACAACGGCGCGTGGACACTGGTGGAGTACCACTACAAATCCGTCACCGTCGGCAAAGAGGATGCGCCGGAAAACCCAGGCGGCTGAATCGACGGTGTCCGGTTTCGTCGACACAGGGTGGCCCCGTGGGGCCGCTTTCCCACGCGTGATCGCGGCGTTCACCGCCCCCGACACAGCGCACTGCTAGCCTGCGCCTCCCTGATCCGTGGAAGTGCTGCATGCGTGGCAAGCGATGGCGTCTGATCCTGAACGGCAAGTCCACCGGCAATGCCGAGCTGCGCGAGGCGGTGCACGCGCTGCGTGAGCGCGGGGCCACGCTGGAAGTGCGGGTGACCTGGGAAGAGGGCGATGCCGAGCGCTATGTGGCCGAGGCGATCGCGCACGGCGTGGACACCATCATTGCCGCCGGCGGCGATGGCACGCTCAGTGAAGTGGCCGAAACGCTGGCGCACCGGGACGAGGATGCCGATGCGCTGCCGTCGCTGGGTCTGGTGCCGCTGGGCACCGCCAATGACTTCGCCACCGCGGCGGAGATTCCCGACGACCCCGAACAGGCGCTGGCCCTGATCGAGCATGAGCCGCCGCGCCCGGTGGACCTGTTGCGCATCGACGCCGACGGCGAGCGCTGGTGGTGCGCCAACGTGGCCAGTGGCGGCTTCGGTACCGAGGTCACCGTGGATACCGACGAGGGCCTGAAGAAGATGCTGGGCGGCCTGGCGTACCTGGTCACCGGCATTTCGCGGCTGGGCCGCATCGAGCCGATCCAGGCGCGGGTCCGCGCGCCCGGCTTCGACTGGGAAGGGGGCTTCATTGCGCTGGGGGTCGGCAACGGTCGCCAGGCCGGGGGCGGGCAGGTGCTGTGTCCGGACGCGCACATCGACGATGGCCTGCTGGACCTCACCCTGATTCCCGAGCTCAGCGGCGAAGTCGCGTCCACCTTCACCGCGCTGGTCACGGGCGGCAAGCGTGGCGCGCTGGAACAGGTGGCCGAACGCGTCCAGGCCCCCTGGGTGGAGATCGAGGCGGCCCAGCCGCTGACCCTGAACCTGGATGGCGAGCCGGTCCGTGCCCGCCGCTTCCGCATCGACTGCGTGCCGGGCCGGGTCCGGCTGCACCTGCCGCTGGACAGCCCGCTGCTGTCGCGGCGCTGACCTTCATGGCGGCGCCGGGTTCCATCCGGTGCCGCCAATGCGGTACAGTCGCCGCGTGTCCATTCTGACGACCCCGCATTCCCTTTCTTCCGCTCGCCGCTGGTGGCGATGGTGGCCTGTTGCCGTCGTCCGTCCCGCCACCGCCGTTTCCCGGAAGGAAAGTCGTCTTGATCACGCTCGATCAGTTCCAGCAGCAGGCCGCTGAAGGCCACACCCGCATCCCCGTCGTCCGCGAAGTGCTGTCCGACCTGGACACGCCGCTCTCGGTCTATCTGAAGCTCGCCGACGGCCCGCATACCTACCTGTTCGAATCGGTCGAAGGCGGCGAACGCTTCGGGCGCTATTCCATCATCGGCCTGCCGGCGCGCCGGGTGTATGCCTTCCACGGTCACACCCTGACCGTCAGTGAAGCCGGCCAGGTCGTGGAAACCCGCGAAGTCGCCGACCCGTTCACCGAGGTCGAGGCGCTGCGCAGCGCCCACTCGGTGCCCAAGCTGGCGGGCCTGCCGGGCTTCACCGGTGGCCTGGTCGGCTGGTTCGGCTTCGAGTGCATCGGCTACATCGAACCGCGCCTGGCACCGCCGCGCGGCCGCGATGAGCTGGGCACCCCGGACATCCTGCTGCTGCATTCCGAAGACCTGGCGGTGTTCGACAACCTCAAGGGCCGCCTGTACCTGATCGTGCACGCCGACCCGGGCCAGCCCGGCGCATGGGACGACGCGCAGGCGCGGCTGGATGCGCTGGTGGCCAAGCTGCGCGCGCCCGGTGCGGGTTATCCGGCACCGATCACCCGCGACGTGCTCGACGAGAACGACTTCGTGTCCGGCTTCACCCGCGAAGGCTTCATCGCCGCGGTCGACAAATCCAAGGAATACATCCGCGCCGGCGACATCTTCCAGGTGGTGCTGAGCCAGCGCCTGAGCGTGCCGTTCAAGGCGCGCCCGGTGGATGTGTACCGCGCGCTGCGTGCGCTCAATCCCTCGCCGTACATGTACTTCCTGGATACCGGCGATGTGCAGGTGGTTGGCTCCTCGCCTGAAATCCTGGTCCGTCTCCAGGACGGCGAAGTCACCGTGCGCCCCATTGCCGGTACGCGTCCGCGTGGCGCCACCGTGGAAGAAGACAACGCGCTGGAAGCCGAACTGCTGGCCGATCCGAAGGAGCGTGCCGAGCACCTGATGCTGATCGACCTTGGCCGCAACGATGCCGGTCGTGTTTCCCGGGCCGGTACGGTGGAAGTGGGCGAGCAGTTCGTGATCGAACGCTACAGCCATGTCATGCACATCGTCAGCGAAGTCACCGGCCAGCTGCAGCCGGGCCTGAGCTACACCGACGTGCTGCGCGCGACGTTCCCGGCCGGCACGGTCAGCGGCGCGCCGAAGATCCGCGCGCTGGAAGTGATCCGCGAGCTGGAGCCGATCAAGCGCAACGTGTATGCCGGCAGCATCGGCTACATCGGCTGGCACGGCGATGCCGACACCGCGATCGCGATCCGTACCGCCGTGATCAAGGACGGCCGCCTGCATGTGCAGGCCGGCGCCGGCATCGTCTACGACTCCGATCCGGGCAAGGAATGGGACGAGACCATGAACAAGGGCCGCGCGCTGTTCCGCGCCGTTGCGCAGGCTGCCAAGGGCCTGTGAGGCGTGGCCGCCGCCGCGACAGGCGTGGCGGCGGCGGTGGAAAGGCGGCCGGTGCCTCGCGCACGCACCGCGCCCCTTGGCGGAACCCGAAGAATCAGGGCATCGGGGGTTGAACGGGGGCGTGCCTGACCTTTTTCCCGACAATGCGTAGCATCGCACTGCCGATCGGGCGGAACATCAGCGTCTGATCCAGTGGCGCCGACAGGCGGATTTCCGCCGTGACATCGACCGACGATCCTCCCCACGCTTCAAGCTGTGCTTCGCTGATGGATCCGGGAATAGAGACGGTCTGGCCGGGTTCGACGACGGTCAGGTTCGCAAGCAGTGCTTCATCACGCATGCCAGCGGGGAGGGTCTCGGTGTGATCGCTTCTGTTGTCGTGAAGGGTCACGTACGGACCCGCCTGGCGCAGGAATTCCAGAGGAAAACGGATCGCCGAATCGCTGACGTTCCTGATGATGATGCTGAAGTGGACATCCGAGTGATCGAAGGTGCAGCGCGCATCATTACTGCAGACCACTGTCACCTCGAAATCGGGGTTGAGGCCCCTGGGTGCACTCCCTGCCTCTGAACCGGCGCTCATGAGAATGGCGATAGGAATGATCAAGTGACGATACATGTGATTGTCCTTCCGATCTCCGCGCTGAGAAAGCGTTGTGCCTCAAACGCAATGGGCCATGCGTGCCTCGGCGCTGTGGCGGTGGATCGCATTGTGGACATTATAGTGGCCGTGGGATCGGTGCCTGGTTTGATGGGGGGCAGTTGGACCACTTCGTCGTGCAACGTCCCATCGTGTGCGTAGTACCGCAGTGTCCAAGCTTCGTCTGGGTCATAGGCGTACTCATCGGCAACGCCAACACAATGTGCGAACTCGTGCGCCAATGTCCATGCGCTGATGCCTTTCCATATATTCAACCTCAAGCTCTGGACATGCGCCCGCATGACGGAAGGGTATACATTCATGGTGTAGTCCTGTCCGCGGGTCACCCACTCCACCTTGTAGCGGATCGGGAAAGAGCGGTTCCCACACTGTGGATCTGACACCGACAAGGTGAACCTGCCGTTCCAGAACTGTTGGATGGCACCCTCCATGCGTGCTTTGACGGCCTCGATATCGTGTTCGGTGGCCTGCGCTTCCGGAGGGCTTGGTACAGGTACGGCCTTGAGCTTCACCGTCACCTCTACGTCGCCGGCGGTGTGCAACGGCACATCGATGCGGAATCGTCGTTCCATGCTGAACACCTTCGCGTCGCCGCCGGGCCCGTAAACCTGGTAGTAGCGCCCGTGAGCGTTCGCAGCCACCCGGATGTCCTGATCGTTGACCCAGCAGACCCGGGCGGCTCTACCGCGTGACCCCAGTGTCGAGGGCGCCGATGGAGCGGGTGCTGCCAGCGGCCCACCCGAAGCGGGTCCCGGCGGCATTTCGCCTGAGGGTGCCCTTGTCATTGGGGCAGTGGACTCACCGTTGTCGGTGAACACCAGCGACTGCTGGCCGGCAACAAGCTGACAGCCGCAGCTTGCCCAGTCACCGTGCCTCGCTGCGGCGTTGCCGTCTATGATCACCGTGGCATCGCCGGTGATGATGGTGGCCGGCCCATGCTTGCTGCATAAGGCTCTGTCGCCGACGCGGGCCATCGGGCGGCCCTCGATGTCGGTAAAGGGCGACCCGCTCACCACCCTGCCGCCACGGCTGAGACTGTCCCCTACAACGATGAAGTGCCGGGCCATCCCTGCCTTCCTTGATACGCCGGAGGCAGAACCGTAGAGACGCCCCTTGCACGGCACAACACGTGTACGGGGGGGAGGCGGCGTATACCGTTGCAGGAGCAGGAAGGCCGGATTGCCAGATGCCTGGGCCGGCCTGTCGCCATCAGCTACCGGGTGCGCGGAGGCTTGCGCGAGGTGGATCTGCTCCTGCACAGGGTGGAACGGGATCTGCTACGCTAGGGACCACCGGCGAGGCGCGTTCCGAAGCCTTTCCCTGTAGATCTGAGAATACTTCCGATGACACGCACTGCGTCAAACAACGTAGCCCAGTGGTGGCGCTTCCAGTAGGAAGCGGCATGTCGTCGCGGTCCCCGACCGCACCTTGCCGCCGCATCGGCGGGCAAGTTCCAGTTCAACGCTCCCCGGCACGGCGGCTCCCTCAACAGGAGATAGTCGTTTGCTGCCTACAACGTATTCCGACATCAAGACGTGCACCCCCCCGATCTTCGGTCTGGTCGGGCGCATGAAGCTGCTGAGCGCATTGCTGTTGTCGACGACGCTGGCCGCGGTCGCCCCTGCGTGGGGCCAGGCCAATACCATCCCCTCGCAGCCGCATCTGCTGGTGAAGGGCAGCGCCAGCCGCACGGTGATGCCGGACCGCTTCACGGTGAAGGTGGAACTGGAGTCGGTCGACATGCAGACCGATGTCGCCCGTGCCCGCGTGCAGGCCAATGCCGAACGCGTGCTGCAGCTGTTCGCCCGGCACGGTGCCATCGAGGGCACCGTGAGCGCCGCCAATCTGCGCATTGCCCCCTCCACGCGCTATCGCAACGATGAGGAGGTGTACAACGGCACCGCCGCCAGTCGCGACCTGAAGGCGGAATTCGCCGATGCGCAGGCGCTGAAAGCCTTCCTCGGCGATCTGAAAGCCAGCCGCGAGGTGCAGGTCAGCACCGCTGAACCGACCTACTCGGGCGAAAGCCGCCTGCGGGGTGAACTGAAGGCCGAAGCCGCCGCGCAGACGCGCGAATCGGCCAAGGGCCTGGCCGGCGCGTACGGCACGAAGATCACCGGCCTGTACAGCATTTCCGACGTCGCACCGAACTTCGCCTATGGCGTGCAGGCCGGCACCTGGGGCACGGCCGTCCGCGATGGGTTCGGCGGCGGCGAAAGCACAACGCTGGACAAAATAGCCGTGACCGGATCGCGCTACCGCGCGGCGTCGGGCGGCGAGCTGCTCACCGCCGCGCCCATCACGTACACCGAGAACGTGTACGCCATTTTCCTCATCCAAGACGGACCCTGACCATGTTGTTGATGCTCGACAACTACGACAGCTTCACCTACAACCTCGTGCAGTACCTGCAGACGCTGGGCGCCGAGGTCAAGGTGGTGCGCAATGACGCGCTGAGCGTCGATGAGATCGCCGCGCTTGCCCCCGAGCGCATTGTGATCTCGCCCGGCCCGTGCACGCCCAACGAGGCGGGCGTGTCGCTGGAACTGATCCGCCGGCTGGGCCCGACCACGCCGATCCTCGGCGTCTGCCTGGGCCACCAGAGCATCGGCCAGGTGTACGGCGGTGATGTGATCCGCGCCGGCACCATCATGCATGGCAAGACCTCGCCGATCCGGCATGAAGGCAAGGGCGTGTTCGCCGGCCTGCCGGACCGCTACCAGGCCACACGCTACCACTCGCTGGTGGTGGACAAGACAACGTTGCCGGCATGCCTGGAAGTGACCGCGTGGACCGAGAACGAGGATGGCACGGTCGAGGAAATCATGGGCCTGCGGCATCGCGAGCACCCGGTTGAAGGTGTGCAGTTCCACCCCGAGTCCATCCTTACCGAGCACGGCCACGCCCTGCTGAAGAATTTCCTGCAGCGCTGAGCGCGCCGCCCCCGCACCGCAAAGGACCCCACATGACCTTCTCCCCCCAGGAAGCCCTGCAGCGCACCATCGAGCACCGCGAAATCTTCTTCGACGAAATGGTCGATCTGATGCGCCAGGTGATGCGTGGCGAGGTGTCGCCGGTGATGACCGCGGCGATCCTCACCGGCCTGCGGGTCAAGAAGGAAACCGTCGGTGAGATCGCCGGTGCGGCCACGGTGATGCGCGAGCTGGCACTGGCGGTGCCGGTCGAGGACCGCACCCACCTGATCGACATCGTCGGGACCGGCGGCGACGGCTCGCACACGTTCAACATCTCCACCTGCGCGATGTTCGTGGTGGCCGCCGCCGGGGCCAAGGTGGCCAAGCACGGCAACCGCAGCGTGTCGTCCAAGTCCGGCAGCGCAGACGCGGTCGAGGCGCTGGGCGCGATCATCGAACTGCGCCCGGAAGAAGTGGCCCGTGCGATCAGCGATACCGGCATCGGCTTCATGTTCGCGCCGATGCACCACCCGGCCATGAAGCTGGTCGCGCCGGTGCGCCGCGAAATGGGCGTGCGCACCATCTTCAACATCCTCGGCCCGCTGACCAACCCGGTCGGTGCCACCAATGTGCTGATGGGCGTGTTCCATCCCGATCTGGTCGGTATCCAGGCGCGCGTCCTGCGCGAGCTCGGCGCCGAACGCGCGCTGGTGGTGTGGGGCCGCGACAACATGGACGAGATCTCGCTCGGTGCCGGCACGCTGGTGGGCGAGCTGCGCGACGGCAAGGTGCGCGAGTACGAGATCCATCCCGAAGACTTCGGCATCGCCATGTCGGCCAGCCGCAACCTCAAGGTGGCCGACCCGGCCGAATCGATCGCGATGCTGCGCGGGGTACTGGACAACCAGCCGGGCCCGGCGCTGGACATCGTGGCGCTCAACGCCGGTGCGGCGCTGTACGTGGCCGGCGTGGCCAACAGCATCGCCGACGGCCTGGCCCGCGCGCGGGCGGTCATTGCCGATGGCAGTGCGCGGCTGCGCATGCAGCAGTACGTCGAGGCCACCCACCGCATCCGCGCCGGCGGCTGAGCCGTTTTCGCTCCCTGTTTCACGCATTGCCCGCGCCTGGCCGATAATGGCCGGCCTGAAGGACCCCGACCGACATGAGCGACAAGAGCGACATCCTCGACACCATCCTGGCCCGCAAGGCCGACGAAGTCGCCGCGCGCCGTGCCCAGGTGCCGCTGGAGGCGCTGATCGCCCGCCTGGAGCAGGCCCCGCCGGTGCGCGGCTTCGCCGATGCCCTGCGTGCCTCGATCGCTGCGGGCAACCCGGCGGTGATCGCCGAGATCAAGAAGGCCAGCCCCTCCAAGGGCGTGATCCGCCCGGACTTCCATCCGGCCGACATCGCGGTGAGCTACGAGTTCGGCGGTGCCAGCTGCCTGTCGGTCTTGACCGATGTGGACTTCTTCCAGGGTGCCGACGCCTACCTGCAGCAGGCCCGTGAGGCCTGCACGCTGCCGGTGCTGCGCAAGGACTTCGTGATCGACCCCTACCAGGTGTACGAGGCGCGCGTGCTCGGCGCCGACTGCATCCTGCTGATCGTGGCCGCGCTGGACGACCGCCAGCTGGCCGAGCTGTCCGACCTGGCCATGCAGCTGGGCATGGATGTGCTGGTGGAAGTGCACGACATCGATGAACTCGAGCGCGCCCTCCAGGTGCCGGTGCCGCTGGTGGGCATCAACAACCGCAATCTGCGCACCTTTGAGGTGTCGCTGCAGACCACCCTGGACATGCGCCAGGCCGTGCCGCGCGACCGCCTGCTGGTCACCGAGAGCGGCATTCTCGGCACGGATGACGTGCGGGTGATGCGCGAGGCGGGTATCCACGCCTTCCTGGTCGGCGAAGCCTTCATGCGCGTCGAAGAGCCCGGCGAGGGCCTGCGTCAGCTATTCTTCAGCGCATGACTGCGATCTACCCAACGCCGCGCGACGACGCCCCGCTGGTGGTCTTCGATTTCGATCACACCCTGTACGACGGCGATTCGGGCAGCCACCTGTTCGCCTCGCTGATCAAGCGCAACCCGCTGCGGCTGCTGGCCGCGCTGCTGGTCACGCCGATCGCCGGGCCGCTGGTGGCCATGCTGCCGACCCGGCGTGCCGGCATCTCGGTGTATGTGTGGATCGCCACGTTCGGCCTGCACCGCGCACGCGAGTTCAACCGCGTGATCGACGCCTACGTGCTCAAGCATGAGCCCGAACTGCGCGCCAAGCTGCTGCCGAAGGCGCTGGACGTGTTCGCCCGGCACCGTGCCAATGGCGATCGCGTGGTGGTGGCTACCGGCGCCCCACCGGAACTGGCGCGCGCGATCCTGGCCTTCGTCGCCCACCAGGGCGTGCCGGTGATCGGCAGCGAAGTCGGGCCGCGCCTGGGCGCAGTCGGTGCGACGCGCCACTGCCACAACGAGGAAAAGATGCGGATGCTGCGCGAGCGGGGCTACGGCGACATCGACGTGGCTTATTCGGACAGCACGGCGGACCTGCCGCTGCTGCTGGCGGCGAAGGATCCTGTCGTGGTGAACCCCAAGCATGCCAAGGTGGCGTTCTTCCGCCGCGTGTTGAAGCCGGGGACCCGCATCCTCAACTGGGGCTGCGTGGACAGGGGCGGCGACACGCCCTGATGCGTAGTGCCGGCCACTGGCCGGCACTACTGGCTGCTCCACCAGCCATGCACGGCGTGGCCGATCTGGAACAGGCTGATCGCCAGCACCAGCACGCCCACCGCCACCAGCACCCAGCGCTCCTTGACCTTCTTCACCAGCAGCGCCGCGACTGGCGCGGCCATCATGCCGCCGACCAGCAGGCCGGCGACGATGTTCAGGTACTGCAGGCCCATCGAGAGCAGGAAGGTGATCGACACCGCCAGGGTGACCACGAACTCGGCCGCGTTGACCGTGCCGATCGTGGTGCGGGCCTGGCCCCCGCGGGCCAGCAGGGTGGAGGTGGCCACCGGCCCCCAGCCGCCGCCGCCGCTGGCATCCAGCAGGCCGGCCACAAAGCCCAGCACCGGCACGCGCTTGACCTCCCGTGTCGGCATCAGCCGCCCGGCTGCGCGCAGCAGGATGAAGATCGCCAACACCAGCAGGTAGGCATAGATGAACGGGCGGATCACGTCTCCGGGGAGCTGGGTCAGCACATAGGCACCGAGCACGCCGCCGACCGCACCGGGCAGCGCCAGGCGCAGGAACAGCCGGCGATCCACGTTGCCTGCCACCAGGTGGGAGACCCCGGACGCCCCGGTGGTGAAGACTTCGGCGGTATGGATGCTGGCGCTGACCGCAGCCGGTGGCAGGCCCATGCTGAGCAGGACCGAGGAGGACACCAGCCCGAAGGCCATGCCCAGGGCGCCGTCGACCAGCTGCGCGCCGAGGCCGATCAGGATGAACCAATAGAATTCGCTGCCAGGCTCCATCCGCCCAGCCTAGCCTGAACGGGTGAAAGGTGCGGTAGTGCCGGCTGCGGGCCGGCACCCGGCGTCTGCCGGGCTCATCGGGTGCCGTAGAGGACGACCGTCTTGCCGCGGGCGTGAAGGAGCCCGTCGCTCTGCAGCTTCTTGAGCACGCGGCCGGCCATTTCACGCGAGCAGCCGACCAGGCGTGCCAGTTCCTGGCGCGAGACGCGCAGCTGGGTGCCTTGCGGGTGGCTCATGGCCTCCGGCTCGCGGGACAGGTCGTGAAGGGTGCGCACGATGCGGTCGGTCACGTCCAGGAACGCCAGGCGGCTGGCCTTGCGGCTGGTGTCGAGCAGGCGCTTGGAGATCTGCTGGCCGATGGCATACAGCAGCCGCGGCGCATCGGTGGACAGCGGGCCCAGGAACAGCTGGTGGAGGCGCTCGTAGCTGATTTCGGCCAGTTCGCACGGGGTCCGGGTGCGCAGGATGACCTCGCGCCGGTCCGATTCCACGAACAGGCCCATTTCCCCCACGAACTCCCCGGAGCCGAAATAGCCCAGGACCAGCTCACGGTCGTCATCTTCCTCGGCAATTATAGAAACAGAGCCGCTGATCACGTAATAAAGGGTGCCTGCGGGGTCCCCCGGCCGGAAGACGTCCGTGCGGGCAGGGTAGCGACGGCGATGGCTGTGGGCCAGAAAGCGGTCGATGGTGGCGATATCCAGGGCCAATGGACTTGTGGCAAGGCGCACAGATGACACGTTACGGCGCTCCCTTTGCTCATGAACAATTCACGGCTATGTCCCGGCAGCTTAACGATCACAATTGTTAAGGGCAAACAAAGCACAGGCAAACCTTTCAATGCAAGTTTCGCCCCCGATCACTTTGCCCCATAATTGTCCCTTTCCCACCACACACAGGATCGACCGCCGTGGTCAAGCCGTTGCCTCGCCTGAGGTTGCAGGGTTTCAACAACCTCACCAAGGCGCTGAGCTTCAACATCTATGACGTGTGTTACGCGCGCACCGAAGAAGAGCGTCAGCGTTACATCGAATACATTGATGAAGAGTACAACGCCGATAGGCTTACTCAGATCTTGACCGATGTCGCCGAGATCATCGGCGCCAACATCCTCAACGTCGCGCGCCAGGACTACGATCCGCAGGGCGCGTCGGTGACGATCCTGATCTCCGAAGAACCGGTGATCGACAAGAAGCTGGCCGGCAAGGAGCTGATCTCCGACGCCGTGGTCGCGCATATGGACAAGAGCCACATCACCGTCCATACGTACCCGGAAACGCATCCGCAGGAGGGCATCGCCACGTTCCGCGCGGACATCGATGTGGCTACCTGTGGCGTCATTTCGCCGCTGAAGGCGCTGAACTACCTGATCGAGAGTCTGGAATCGGACATCGTGATCATGGACTACCGCGTGCGTGGCTTCACCCGTGACGTGAAGGGCAAGAAGCACTACATCGATCACAAGATCAACTCGATCCAGAACTTCCTGGCCAAGAACATCAAGTCGCGTTACGAGATGTTCGACGTCAACGTCTACCAGGAAAACATCTTCCACACGAAGATGCACCTGAAGGACTTCGACCTGGACCAGTACCTGTTCGAGGAAAAGGCCAAGAACATCTCGTTCAAGGAACGCATGAAGATCGAAGCGCTGCTCAAGCGCGAGATCGAAGAGCTGTTCCACGGCCGCAATCTGTCCGAGTAAGACCCAGCGACCGCGTCCGGGGAGTCCCCGGACGCGCCGCAGAAGGCGGGACGGCCCGCCCTGTGGAACATCCGGATCTGCGCAGATTCGTGTTCCACGGATGCAACCCGACGACGGTCCGGTGTGAAAACACCGGGCCGTTGTGCGTTTTTACGGCCGCCTCGCGGGGCGACCGGTATCTGTTCTGTTCATGATGAGGAGTACCCCCATGCCCTGGATCTATCTGCTGCTGGCCGGCCTGTTTGAAATCGGGTTCGCCCTGGGCCTGAAGTACAGCGATGGCTTCACCAAGCCCTGGCCGACCGTGGCCACCATCATTTCGGCGGCGATCAGCCTGTATCTGCTGACCCAGGCGCTGCGGACCATCCCGGTCGGCACCGGCTATGCGATCTGGACCGGCATCGGCGCGCTGGGCGTGGCCACGCTGGGTATTTTCCTGTTCGGCGACAGCGCGTCGCTGCCGCGCCTGGCCTGCATCGGCCTGATCGTGGCCGGCGTGATCGGCCTGAAGCTCGTTTCCGGCTGAGGTCGCCCCACCGGCGCCAGGCCGCTGCCGAGGGGCCTTACAGCCGGTAGGCGATGGTCTTCATGACCTTGGATGCCAGCGCCATCACGCCCGGAATCGGCGGGGGCAGCGTGCGGGCGCCGGCATGCTCGGCGTGGTCGGCATGGCGGGCCTCGTCGATTTTCATCACCTTGAGGATCTCGCGGCTGCGCAGGTCTGCCGGCGGCAGGGTGTCCAGGTGTTCGTCCAGGTGCGCTTCCACCTGGCGCTCGGTCTCCACCACGAAGCCCAGGTTCCAGCCGTCCCCACGCAGGCCGGCCAGGGTGCCGATGGTGTAGCTGCCGGCGTACCAGATCGGGTTGAACAGGCTGGGACGACTGTCCAGCTCGCGCAGGCGCTGCGCGCACCAGGCCAGGTGGTCGGTCTCTTCCTGGGCGGCGTCCAGCAGGTGGGCGCGGGTCTGCGCCTCGCGGGCGACGGCCGCCTGGCCGAAATACAGGCCCTGGGCGCAGACCTCGCCGACATGGTTGATCCGCATCAGGCCGGCGGCATGCCGGCGCTCGCGGTCGTCCATCTGCACGTCCGGGGTCGCCGCGGCCGGATACGGGCGGCTGGCCGGCGGATTGCCGAACACCGTGTCCAGCGCGCGTTGGGCTTCGGTGAGCAGGTGGTCGAGCGGGGTGGTCTGGCGGATCGCGGTCATGCGGGGGAGAGGCGTCGCGGCGGGGGTGGTTGATTCTCGCCCCCTGGGGCCGATGTGCCAAGCCGCGTGGCGGGGCGGCTTGCATGTGGCAGGAAGGGCCAGTACAATCCCGCCTCTTCACAACGCGTGGCAGAGTTCCGGCCGTTCAGCGCCGCAATGAGCCCGACCTACTTGAGTTCTTTCATGAGCACTTTCACTGCAAAGTCCGAGACCGTCCAGCGCGACTGGTATCTCGTCGACGCTTCCGGCAAGACGCTTGGCCGTCTGTCCACCGAACTGGCCCGCCGTCTGCGCGGCAAGCACAAGCCGGTTTACACCCCTCACGTTGATACCGGTGATTACCTGGTTGTCATCAATGCAGAAAAGATTGCCGTCACCGGCAACAAGCTGCAGGACAAGCTGTACCACCGCTTCACTGGCTACATCGGCAACCTGAAGACCGAAACTCTGGCCCAGGCGCTGGAGCGCCACCCGGAGCGTGTCATCGAGACCGCCGTCAAGGGCATGCTGCCGAAGGGCCCGCTGGGCCGCGCCATGTACCGCAAGCTCAAGGTGTACTCGGGTTCCGAGCACCCGCACGCCGCTCAGCAGCCTCAGGTTCTGGATATCTAATCATGGCTATCACGCAAAACTACGGCACCGGCCGCCGCAAGTCCTCCACCGCCCGCGTGTTCCTGCGCAAGGGCGCCGGCAACATCACCGTCAATGGCCGTCCGCTGGACGAGTTCTTTGGCCGTGAGACTGCACGCATGATCGTGCGTCAGCCGCTGGAACTGACCAAGAACACCGAATCGTTCGACATCATGGTCACCGCCGCTGGCGGCGGCACCACCGGCCAGGCCGGTGCGATCCGCCTGGGCATCGCCCGCGCGCTGGTCGAGTACGACGAAACCCTGAAGTCCGAGCTGCGCAAGGCTGGCTTCATGACCCGTGACGCCCGTGAAGTCGAGCGTAAGAAGGTCGGCCTGCACAAGGCACGTCGCGCCACCCAGTTCTCCAAGCGCTGATCCATCGCGCCTGGTGTGGGATCCCTCGGGATCCCCCTGGGAAAAGCAAAAGCCCGGCTTCGGCCGGGCTTTTGTCGTTCTGGATGACGGGGGGTGCGGGTCGCTGGCCAGCCGCCAGGGGTTGCCTTCGATGTCCATGATGCGCCGGTCGCGGGCGGCAACCGGAACGTGCTGCCGATATTGCCCATTCAATGCGCACAAAACAAAAGGCCTGATCTTTCGATCAGGCCTTTTGTCATATTTGGCTGCCCCGGATGGATTCGAACCACCGAATGCCTGAGTCAGAGTCAGGTGCCTTACCGCTTGGCGACGGGGCAATATGTGCGTGCAAGTATTGCACTTTTTCCCTACAAAACCAAGCAGAGCTTGGTGGCTATGGGTGGACTCGAACCACCGACCCCAGCATTATGAGTGCTGTGCTCTAACCGGCTGAGCTACATAGCCTAGGGAGCCGGTAATTCTGGAGATGTATTCGGAATCTGTCAACACTTTTTCACCGTGCTTGTGAGTGGGCAGCCGCCGTGGCACAGTCCCGGCCAGTAGATTTTTCTAGGAGTCCGCATCGTGATCGATCCGGACGGCTATCGACCGAACGTCGGCATCGTGCTGATGCGGCAGGACGGGCAGGTGTTCTGGGCACGACGTGTGCGCCGGGATGGCTGGCAGTTCCCGCAGGGCGGCATGAATACCGATGAGACGCCGGTGGAAGCCATGTATCGCGAGTTGCAGGAAGAAACCGGGTTGTTGCCCGAGCACGTCGAAGTGCTTGGTGCCACGCCAGGGTGGCTTCGCTATCGGTTGCCGGCACGGGCCATCCGCCGCAATGAACGTCAGGTCTGCATCGGCCAGAAGCAGGTCTGGTTCCTGCTGCGCCTGGCCGGCGACGAATCCCATGTGAAGCTGGACCACACCGACAGCCCCGAGTTCGATCAGTGGCGGTGGGTGGATTTCTGGTACCCGGTCGAGCACGTGGTGATGTTCAAGCGGGGCGTCTATGCGCGCGCGCTGCGGCACCTGGCGCCCCTCGCGCGGGGAGTGGCAGGGACCGGGGTGGAATCGATGCCCAAGACCGCACAGGAGGCCTGGATGCCGGGCAATGCGGCGGGCCATGACCGGCCCCGCAAGCGGTTGCCGAAGCGGGGCTACTGGCCGCGCAAGGCCAAGGGCGAGCCCGGGGCCTGACCCGGTACACTGAACCGTATCGAGAATGATTCAGCTTCGAAATTGACAACCATTCTCGTTTCGATTGGAATGGCGGCAGGCCATCCCGGCCTGCCTGCCGAGTCCGCACGTGTACGTCTGCATCTGCAATGGGGTAACCGACCACCAGATCCGCGAAGCCGCCCATAGCGGTGTCGCCAGCGTGTCCGAACTGACCATGCGCACTGGCTGCGGCGCCACCTGCGGTTCCTGCCTGGACATGGCGGCGGACCTGCTGGCCAAGGCCCGGGCCACCCACGACCTGCCGCTGCCGGTACTGGGTCTGGCGCAGGTCGCCTGACCGCGTCCGCCAGGCCGAGGCCTGGCTCCTCACGCACCTTCTCCACGCCGCACCCACGCCCGCGCAACTGGGGTTGATTCGCGTTCCTTCATGAGTCGCCGCGAAGCGCTACAGTGCGCGCGTTTCCACGTAGCAGGAGCACGCTCATGAAGGGCGACGCCAAGGTCATCGAATTCCTCAACAAGGTCCTCTACAACGAGCTGACCGCGATCAACCAGTACTTTCTGCACGCCAAGATGCTGAAGAACTGGGGCCTGAAGGAGCTGGCCGACCACGAGTACAAGGAATCGATCGAAGAGATGAAGCACGCGGACATCCTGTCCGACCGCATCCTCTTCCTCGAAGGGCTGCCGAACTTCCAGGCGCTGGGCAAGCTGCGCATCGGCGAGAACCCGCGCGAGATCCTGCAGTGCGACCTGGCGCTGGAGCGCGATGGCGTGGTCACGCTGCGCGAGGCGGTGGCGTATGCCGATTCGATCGCCGACTACGTGAGCCGCCAGCTGTTCGTGAAGATCCTCGAATCCGAGGAAGAGCACATCGACTGGCTGGAAACCCAGCTGGATCTGATCGACCGCATTGGTGAGCCGAACTACCTGCTGACCAAGATCGAGGACTGAGCTGCCGGCGGCACGCGCCTCAGTGACCCTGGGGAGCGTGCAGGCGGGCCAGATACCCGCCCAGCGCGATGCGGGCGCGGGCGAATTCCGCGATGAGCAGCGCCACGGCCACGGCCGGGCGCTCCAGCGTGCCGGCGCGTGCGTCGTGTTCGATCCGGCGCGCGGCCGCCGACAGCGCCAGTGCACCCACATTGGCGCTGGCCGACTTGAGGCTGTGCGCGAGCGCGCGCAGTTCGGGCAGGTCGGCTGCCACCGAGGCTTCCTGCAACTGGCGGATCAGTGGCGGCGTATCGTCGAGGAAGACGCCGATGATCTGCGCGGTGCCGGCGCCGATCACCTCCAACAACTCATCCAGCACCTGAGCATCAAGGACGGGCAGGGCGGCGGACTCTTCGGCCGGATCGGCCGCGATGGCCGACAACAGCGCCGCGTCATCTTCCCAGGCCTGGGGCACGTCGGCCGGCGGCGCGATGGCGACGACGGCGTCCCCGAGCGATGCACGCGGCGCGTGCCAGCGCAGCAGGCAGGCCTGCAATGACTCGCGCTGGATGGGCTTGGAGAGATAGTCATCCATCCCGGCCTGCAGGCAGCGCTCGCGGTCGCCGGCCATCGCGTTGGCGGTCATCGCCACGATCGGCAGGCGCGCGGCATGGCTGCCGGCTTCATGTTCGCGCCAGCGCCGGGTTGCGGTGTACCCGTCCAGCACCGGCATCTGGCAATCCATCAGCACGATATCCACGGCATGCGCGTGCAGGTGGCGCAGCGCCTGTTCGCCGTCCTGGGCGGTGCTGACTTCGCAGCCCAGCACCTGCAACAATCGCTGCGCGACCAGCAGGTTGACCGTGTTGTCCTCCACCAGCAGCACGCGCAGGCCGAGCGGCGACTCGCTGGGCGTGGCCGGGGCCGGCGCGGCATCGGCCAGCAGCGGCGCCGGGCGTGCCGAGGCGGCCTGGGGGCGCAGCAGCGCATGCAGGGCGGTGTCGGCGGCCTCACGTGGCAGGGCGTGTGCCTGGGCCATCAACGCGGCGCCGGGTGGCTCCTGACCGTGCAACCACAGCAGCTTCACGGGGGGCGTACGCACACCGTGGACCACTTCGCGATGCAGCGCCGCCGCACTGTGGCGCACCGCGTCGAGATCGGCGATTACCCATGCGAGGGTCGGGTCGATGCCCGGGCGCTGCGGCGCGCGCAATGCGTCCACTGCATCGGCGGCTGATTCCATCGCGTGCAGGCGGATGTCGTGGTGCTCGAGCACGCGCTCCAGCCGCTGGCGCTGCAGCGGGTCGCGACCGACCAGCAGGGCACGGGTGACGGTGATGCCTGCGGCGGGCAGGTCGCCCAGCACCTTGAGCAGGGGAATCTCGCACCAGAACGTGGCGCCGCGCCCGGGCGTCGAGCTGACCCCGATGCGGCCGTGCATCAGGTCGATGATGCGCTTGCAGATCGCCAGCCCCAATCCGGTGCCGCCGTACAGACGGGTGGTGGAGGCATCGGCCTGGCTGAAGGACTGGAACAGGCGAGCCTGCAGGGCTTCGTCGATGCCGATGCCGCTGTCCACGACCTCGAAGCGCAACTGGTGCTGGGCGTTGGTTTCGCCCTGCCGCAGGACGCGCAGCCGGATCTGGCCGCGCTCGGTGAACTTGATGGCGTTGACCAGCAGATTGCTCAGCACCTGCCGCAGCCGCACCGGATCGCCGCGTACCGACAGGCGCACTGCCGGGTCCAGCTCCAGCGAGACGCGCAGGCCTTTGGGCTCGGCCGCGCGCTGCATCAGCTGCACCAGCCCGTCCAGCAGCTCGCGCAGGTTGAAGGTGGTGATCTCCAGGTCCAGGCCGTTGGCCTCCAGCCGGGAGTAATCGAGGATGTCGTCGACGATGCGCAGCAGCTGCTGTGAGCTGGCCGTGGCGGTCTGCAGCATCTGCCGCTGGTCGCTGCCGAGCTGGCCACGCGCGATCAGGTCCAGCATCGGCAGAATGCCGTTGAGCGGGGTGCGGATCTCATGGCTCATCGTGGCCAGGAACTCGCCCTTGGCCAGGGCGGCGGCTTCGGCGGCCTGTTTGGCGGCGAGCAGCTCCTGCTCCAGCAGCTCCTGCTGCTGCATCCGCTGCTGGATACGGTCGCGCTCCTCGCCCAGTGCGTCGCTCTGGCGCTGCAACCGGGCAAGGCGGTCCTGCGCATCGCGCCAGCGATGGACGCCGACGATGGCCGCACCCAGCGTCAGCGCGGCGGTGGCGGCTGCGATGGCGGCCCACGGGCCGTTGGCACCGGCCACGGTCATCGCACTGGCGGTGGCCGACAGGGCCGCGGACATCGCGGCGATCCACAGGGCCACCGGCACCTGCAATGGCGTTGCCCGTCCGTGGGGCGCCATGATCACAACGCCGCGTTGTGGAAGTCGAAGTTCAGGTCGCTGCCCGCCGACTGCACCATGTTGCCCTGGATGAAGTCCACGCCGCCCATCCACATCGCAGCGGCGGCCTGCGGGTCTTCGATCTGCTGGCCGATGATCTGCAGGCCGGCACGGTGCGCCATCTCGATCGCCGCCCGCAGTTCGTCACGGGTCGTCTGGTTGGCGTGGCTGCTGGAGAAGCGCGCGGCCATGCGCACGAACGCGATCGGCAGCTGGGTAAGCAGCGCATTGGCCTCGCTGCCAGGCTCGAACTGGCTCAGGCAGAAGCGCACGCCGGCCGCGCTCAGGCGCAGGCAGAACTGCTGCAGGGTGACGGTGTGGATCAGGGCATCGGGCAGGCGCACATCGATCACCACCGCATGGCCCGGGAGCTGGCGCTGCGCCAGCGATTCGAGCAGCCAGTCGGCGAAGGCGTCGCGCGCCAGCGTACGCAGCGACTGCGACACGAACAGGTGCAGCGGCTGGGTGGCATGGCGGTACAGATCGAGCAGGCCCAGCGCATGGTCGAGCACCTGCTGGTCGAGGTCGGCGATGCGCCCGGCCGCTTCGGCCGCCGGGATCACCTGGCCGGCGGCCAGAACGGTGCCGTCGGCCTGGCGCAGGCGCAGCAGCACCTGGTACTGCGCGGTGTTGCCCCCGGCCACGGCCACGATCGGCTGGTAGGCCAGTTCCAGCTGGCCCTCGAGCAGGGCAAGGTGCTCCTGTGCGGCAACGTCCTCGCGACGCACGTAGGCGGCGATGCCGGCGCTGAGCAGGCGGGCCTGCAGCGTGGTGCGCTCGACCGCTTCCAGTGCGCTGCCCGCATCGGCGAAACCGGGCGAGAGCTGGGCGTGGCCGACCACGCCGCGCAGGTGCACCGACTCGTCGTCGCGGATCACGAACGCGCGGGCCGACAACTGCTCGCGCAACGCGTGGGCCAGGCTGTCCAGATCGTCTTCATCGATGCCGCGTGCGAGGACCAGGAAGCTGTTGTCGTTCAGGCGTGCCAGCAGGTGCGGTTGGGCGGCATCGGCCAGGCGTTGTCCGGCCTGCACCATCAGGCGCTCGAACGCGGCATAGCCATAGCGCTCGCGCAGGCCCAGCGCGCTGGCGATTTCAATGAAGTACAGGCCGCCACGGTCGCGGTGCGACAGCGACGCCGCCAACTGCTGCATCACGTGGTGGCGCGTGGGCAGGCCGGTCTCGGGGTTGTTCATGGCCGGCGCGCCGTGCGCACCCGGCAGCGTGGCGGCCTGTGCCCTCGCGCGGCGGATGCGGTTGGATACCGCCGCGATCAGATGACGTGGCCGGATCGGCTTGCTGAGGAAATCGTCGGCGCCGCTGTCCAGCACCTCGAACTGGCGCTCCGGGTCGGGATCGCCACTGAGGAAGACGATCGGCAGCAGCTGCTGGCCAGGCTGCTGGCGGATCAGCGCGGTCAGGCGCATGCCGTCCAGGCCGGGCAGGTGGAGGTCCATCAGGATCAGGTCGGGGCGGTGTTCGGCGATGGCCTGCTGCACGCCTTCCGCATCGGCGTGGACCAGTGCTTCCATGCCCGCGCCATGCAGCACGCTCTGCGCGAACAGCGCCTGCGAACGGTCGTCCTCGACAATCAGCACGCGGTAGGGAGCCTCGGCGGCCAGCGGCAGTGCGTCGGGTTCGACCGGGTGCAGCGGCGGCGTCGCTGCGCCCGGCCCGCCGGCAGGCATCAACGGCACCACGTTGCTGGGCAACGGTGGGGGTGCCGAAGCGCCCGGCGCATCGACCCAGCGCTGCCAGTGATCGGCGGGCGGGGTTTCGGCGCGCGTGGCGCGGGCGGATGCAGCGTTGTCGTTGACGGCCATCGGTACTCCCAGTGTGCGTCGCAATTATGCGACGAACCATCGCGTTGGTTGCGCGTCGCCCTGGCCGTCAGCCACCTGGCCCCGGGGGCAAAACGCCGGGATGTGCGCTGCTGCCCGTTTTGTCGGCGGGCTGACCGAGCAGCCAGCGCATGCCACGCCACAGGGCGCGCCACACCCACCACACGATCAGCGCCCCGATCAGACTGCAGGCGATCACCACGATCAGCGCCAGCCAAGGATGCGCCAGGGCCAGTGCAAGGCCGCCCACCACCACGGTGTCTTCTGCCGCCGAGGCGATCCAGTTGCTGGCCGGCTCGGGCGAGGTGTTCAGCAGGGCGCGGGTGCCGGCCTTCAGGCCGTGGCTGGCCAGCGCGACCCCGGCACCGGCGGCCAGGGCGGTGCCGCTCAGCTCACCGTTGGGCGAGAGCGTCGCGGCGGCCAGGAAGGCGCCCGCCGGCACCCTGGCCAGGGTCTGGACCAGGTCCCAGGCCGAATCCACCCCGGGAATCTTGTCGGCGAAGAACTCGGCGATGGCCAGGGTCGCCGAGGTCCCCAGCACCCAGTACGACTCGGTGGCCTGCAGCGCGGGGGGCAGTTCCACCCACCCGAGCAGCCCGGCCAGGCCGACGCCGAACACGGTCAGGTACACCCGGATGCCGGCCAGCCAGGCCAGCAGGATGCCGATCACAAACAGATGGGCGTCGGTCACGGCACGTGCTCCCGCTGCGAAATGTGCACAGGGCCACACTATCGGGGATGACGACGATGAACGCCACCGCCGCCTGTCCCGCCGGGTGGGGGAATTGGCGGCGTCCTGACTTACACTAGCCCGTCGATCGTTCCAACAGGGGCCGTGGCGGTGTCGCCGGACAGGCGGCGCAGCGGAAACAGCCATGAACAACCGCACACCTTCCCGTATCCAGATCCGACTGCCGGGCCGTCCGCCCGTGCAGGACCGCAAGCGCCTGCTGGTGCTGGGCGGCATCTGGCTGCTCAGCCTGGTCCTGGCCGTGCTGGCCGGCCGCTGGCTGGGCGCGCCGCATGGCGATCCCGGTCGTCAGCTCGATGCCGCCGAGGCGCGAGCCGAGACGCTGCAGAAGCAGGTGGTGGAGCTGCAGCAGCGGCAGGCCACGCTGCAGGCGTCCGACCGCATCAGCCGCGCGGCCAACACCGAAGTACAGGCCTCGCTGGCCGAGCGCGACGAAGAGATTGCCGGCCTGCGCGCCGATGTGGCGTTCTACGAGCGCCTGGTGGGCGCCACCAGCCAGCGCAAGGGCCTGAACACCCACTCCATTGAATTCTCCCCGGAAGCCGGCGGCACCTGGCAGTACGCCGTGGTGCTGACCCAGAACCTCAACCGGGGCGCCATCAGCCAGGGCCAGATGCGGTTCTCGGTGGAAGGCGTGAAGGGCGGAAAGCTGACCACGGTCAGCTGGGACGAGCTGCACCAGCGCACCAAGGTGCCGGGCCAGGACTATTCCTTCCGGTACTTCCAGCAGCTCACCGGCAGTGTGATCCTGCCGAAGGACTTCACCCCGCAACGTGTGCGGGTCACGCTGGGCAGCGCGGGGGGCGTTACCCAGGTATTCGATTGGAAGCAGGCGGGGACGCCGGCGAAAGGGGAGTAAGCATTCATGTTCGGAAGCAACAAATCCAACCGCGATGGTCATCTGGTGGTGGACGCCCTGATCGGCGCCCAGGTGGTGATCCGCGGTGACGTCGAGTTCAGCGGTGGCCTGTATGTGGAAGGCACCATCCTGGGCAAGGTGATCGCCCAGGACGGCGCGGCCAACGCCACCCTGACCGTGGCCGAGCACGGCACGATCGAGGGCGAGATCCGCGCCCAGGTGGTGGTCATCAGCGGCCGCCTGGACGGCGATGTGCATGCCACCGAGCGGGTCGAGCTGACCCCGACCGCCCGGGTCACCGGCAACATCCACTATCAGGTGGTGGAAATGAACGCCGGCGCGCAGCTGACCGGCCGCCTGATCCACGCCAGCGCGCCGCAGATGGCCCTGCCGCCCCCGGCCGACGAGGCCCCGGCCGGCAACGGCAAGGACGGCAGCGCCCGCAGGAAGCTGGCCGAGGCGATGGCCTGAAGGGCCTGCGCTTGAAACCGTGCTCATGCACCCCCATGCTGGTGGCATGAGCACGCTTGTTTCCCTGCCCGGCGCCCCCGCCGCCGCGCCGAACTACCAGTCGCTGGACCGTCCGATGAACTTCACCGAAGCCGCCGCGGCCAAGGTCAAGGAACTCATCCAGGACGAGGACAACGCATCGTTGGCCCTGCGGGTGTACATCCAGGGCGGCGGCTGTTCCGGGTTCCAGTACGGGTTCGAGTTCGACGAGAACCGCGCCGACGACGATCTGGCCGTGCAGACCAACGGCGTTACGCTGCTGGTGGATCCGTTGAGCCTGCAGTATCTGATGGGCGCCGAGGTGGACTACACCGAAAGCCTCACCGGTGCGCAGTTCGTTATCCGCAATCCGAACGCGAAAACCACCTGCGGGTGCGGCAGCAGCTTCAGCATGTAATCCGCGCCCGGGTGCCGATGCCGCTTGCCAGTATCGGCGAATGTGGGCAGGCTCTTCGGATGTCCAGACTTCCTTCGCAGCTTTCCGGTTTCGCCTTTGTGAGCGAACCGTTGGAGCGCGCCGATCCGCTGCGCGATGACGCCGATGCGTTGTCGCGGCTGTGGCCGGACGCGCGCATTCTCGTGCTCGACCAGGACGGCACCGCGCTGGCCGGCGATGACGGCCAACCCCTCGCGCTGACCGGTGCGCAGGTCGGTGGTGGCCCCGGCACGGCGATCTTCCTCGGCCTGCGCGGGCAACAGGCCTGGTTCTCGATGGAAGCGGCGGCGGTGGATGTCACCGCGCCGCAGCGCGTGGACCTGCGCCAGTCGGCCGTGACCTGGTCGGCCGCCGATGCCAGCGCGTTCTGCTATGCCCGCGGCATGTCCTATTGGCAGTCGCGCACGCGCTTCTGCGGCGTGTGCGGCGGCGGCATCACCTTCTCGCGCAGCGGCTTCATCGGCCGTTGCGGCCAATGCAGCACTGAGCATTACCCGCGGGTGGACCCGGCGGTGATCGTGGCGGTGGAAAACCAGGGCCGCCTGCTGTTGGGCCGGCAGGCCAACTGGGCGCCGCGCCGCTATTCGGTGCTGGCCGGCTTCGTCGAGCCGGGCGAGTCGCTGGAGCAGACGGTGGTGCGCGAAGTGTTCGAGGAAAGCCGCGTGCGCGTGCGCGACTGCCGTTACCTGGGCACCCAGCCGTGGCCGTTCCCCGGCGCCTTGATGCTGGGCTTCAGCGCAACCGCCGAGGACGACGTACCGACCGTGGACGGCGAGCTGGAGGACGCGCGCTGGTTCACGGCCGAGGAGGTGGGGGCGGCCCTGGCGCGCGACGTGCACGACGTTGGCGAGGGCATCCGCCTGTCGCCGCCGATTTCCATTTCGCGCAGTCTGATCGAGCACTGGTACCGGCAGCAGGTGGCCTGATCCCGCCGGGCGTTGCCGCTGGCTGAACACGTGCCGGCGTACATTACCAACGGCCCGGGGAATTCCCCGGGCGCAGGGCATAGTAGCGGCGCGTTCCAGAACCCGAGCCGGAGGCTTACATGTTCACCACCCTGGTAGCCGTGCTGGTTGCGTTGGCGCTGGGCCACGTCGCGCCTTCGGCGGCGGTTGCGCTGCGCCGGTTCGGCCTGTTCCGGCGCTGGCTGCAATGGCTGGATGCGCATGCCGCCGACGGCGGCGTCTGGCGTGGCCGCTACGGCGCCATCGTCGCGCTGCTGCCGTTCTTGCTGGCGTTGGGGCTGCTGCAGTGGCTGCTGCACGACCGCCTGTTCGGCCTGCCCTCGCTGCTGTTGGGGGTGCTGGTCCTGGTGGTGTGCTGGGGCCCGCGTGACCTGGACCGGGACGTGGAAGCGGTGATCGACGCAGACGATGCGCACACCCGCCATGCGGCGATCGCGCAGTTGCAGGCCGCCGGAGGCAGCCTGCAGGAGGATGTGTCTTCGCTGGTCGAAGCGACCGTGGTGAACGCGCTGCGGCGCTGGTTTGCGGTGCTGTTCTGGTTCCTGCTGCTGGGGCCGGTCGGGCCACTGCTGTATCGCCTGCTGGCCCTGATCGCGGTGGGGCCGATGCGGTCGCTGGCCAGTGCCGAGAGCGTGGCCGGCGCGCGCGTGGCGCTGTCGTGGCTGGAATGGCCGGTGGCGCAGCTGATGTCGCTGTCGATGGCGCTGGTCGGCAACTTCGATACCGCCTTCAAGGCCTGGCGCAGCGCGCACGGCCATCAATGGACGCTGTCCACCGTGTTCCTCGGTGCGGTGGCGCGCGCCAGCGTCAGTGCCGAGCTGCGCGAGGATGCGCATGACTACAGCGATGCGGGCATGGTGCCGGTCTGGCGCCGCCTGCCGGAGCTGCGCGATGCGATGAGCCTGGTGTGGCGGATGCTGCTGCTGTGGATGGTTGTGCTGGCGCTGCTGGTGATGGCCGGCTGGGTGACATGAGCCGTACCCACCGTAGCGCCGGGCTCTGCCCGGCTAGCTGATCGGCGCAAGCGCGGTGAACGGTGCCCACGGCAGGTTGCGCAGCACGGCATAGCCGATCAGCAGCACCAGCCAGAACATCGGGCTGGCGAGGACGCGCATCAGCGGGTCCAGCGCACGCATGCGCACACCGGCACCGTTGAGCAGCATCAGCAGCAGGAACGGCAGCGAAATCACCAGCAGGGGATTCATTGCCATCGCGCCCTGCCAATCCAGGTGCACCAGCGAATAGAGGCAGCGGGTACTGCCGCAGCCCGGGCAGTACAGGCCGGTCAACGCGTACAGCGGGCAACCGGGCAGCGGGCTGTTGCTCGCGTACGGGCTGACGTGGCGCAGCACGACGGCCGCACCGGTGGCCAGGCTGGCGGAGATCGCCAGCGGCGCCCAGCGGGTCAGGCGGGACCGGGAAAGGGATGGGGACATCGGAAACGGCATCCTGCAAAGACGAACGGCCCGGTCCGGGCACCCTGCGGTGCACGGAACCGGGCCGTTGCGACCACGATCAGTAGCTCGAGCCGCTCAGCGCGCCCAGGCCGCCCATCGCCATGATGAAGCCGAAGTACAGCACCATGCCGACGACGGCGATGATGGCCGACCACATGGCCCACTTCTTGGCCTTGTCCGACGATTCACGGGCACCGGCGATGTCGCCAGCGGCCAGTTTGCCGTTGACCTGGGCGGCATACACGATCGACACAATGCCGGCCGGCAGGCAGCAGAACAGCGTGGTCAGGATGGCCCAGACGAGGTTGTTGGGTACTTGGGGTGAGGTGGCATTCATGGGTGAAACTCCATTTTTCTTGGGTGGGTTGAGCGAGGGTGGATCACAGGTCGGAAAGAGCGCCCAGCGCGGCCATGCCGCCGAACAGCCCGAACCACAACAACAGCAGTACCGGCGCGACAAGTGCGGACGCCAATGCCCACCACCCCGCCTTGCGGGATGCGTCGTAGGCGCCTTCCAGATCGCCGACCGCACGACGGCCGTCCACCTGTGAGGCGTACACGATCGACACCACACCCAACGGCAGGCAGCAGAACAGCGTCGTCAGGATCGCCCAGACCAGATAGTTGGGGACCACGACGGCCGGTGGGGTCAGTGGTGGCGGGTGGTTCAAGTGCTACTCCATTCCTTTGGTAGTCCGGCAACATCACCAAATGCCGTCCGGACACCCCCTATAGGGGGGTAATCTACCCGATGTTGCGACGCGATGTATGCGTTTACAGCGACGCCGATGCGCGGCACGTCGACCGGGGCCGCGCCGCAGACGGCACGCTCGCGGATTTTGCCGGCATTTGCGTCGCGATCCGGGCGCGTTGCGCACGTCCCGGCGGCCGGTCGTCAGCCCTGGTTGGCGCGCAGGACACGCACCTGCGCTTCCAGCTGTTCGGCGCTGGCGCTGGCGCCGTCTACCGGGGGGCCGGCAACGACCTCGACATGGGCGCGGAACCGGCGCGGCACCCGCATCCGGCCAAGCCGCGTGTCGCGACGGCTCCACATGCTGGCCCACATGCCCCGCAACGCCATCGGCACCACCGGCACCGGGCGCCGTTCGAGGATCTTCTCGACGCCGGATTTGAACGCGGCCATCTCCCCGTCCCGGGTCAGCGCCCCTTCGGGGAAGATGCAGACCAGCTCGCCCCCGGCCAGCGCGTTGTCCACCTCGTCGAAGGCCGCCTGCATCAGCGCGGGATCTTCGCGGGCGCCGGCAATCGGAATCGCTTTGGCGGTCCGGAAGATCCAGCGCATGACCGGAATGTTGAAGATCCTGTAGTACATGACGAAACGCACCGGACGCGGAATCGTCGCCGACAGGATCAGCGCGTCCATGTAGCTGACGTGGTTGCACACGATCAGTGCCGCGCCGTCGTCGGGGACGTTGGCCTCGATGCCGTGCAGGCGCAGCCGGTACAGGGTGCGCACCATGACCCAGCTGAGGAAGCGCATCAGGAATTCGGGGACGATGGTGAAGATGTAGATCGCCACCACGGCATTGGCGATTGCCAGGGCCAGGAACAGTTGCGGAATGGTCCAGTGCAGGAACTTCTGCGTGACCAGCGCGATCATCGCCGCCGCCACGATGAACCCGGAGTTCTGGATGTTCAGCGCCGCGAACACGCGCGACATCTCCGACTTCGGCGTGCGGCTCTGGATCAGGGCGAACAGCGGCACCACAAAGAAACCGGTGAACAGGCCGATGCCGATCAGGTCGATGATGATGCGCACACTGCCCGGTTGCGCGGCGAACTCAGCCACCCCGAGGCCCGCCGCCGTGGCGGTGCCGGCACGGGCGAAGTACAGGTCGAGCATGAAAGCGGTCATGCCGAACGCGCCGAGCGGCACCAGGCCGATCTCCACTGTGCGGCCGGACAGCTTCTCGCACAGCAGCGAGCCTGCGCCGGTGCCCACCGAGAACAGTGCCAGCGCGAAGATGTACAGGGTCGGCTCGCCGCCCAGGTTGACCACCGCGTAGGTGGGCAGTTGCGAAGTGAGCATGGTGCCCACGAACCAGAACCACGACACCCCGAGAATGGCGTTGCGCACGGCCTTCTGCTTCCTGGCCAGACGCAGCACGGCCAGTGATTCGGGCAGTGGGTTCCAGTTGATCCTGAGGTCGGGAGCGCCGGCATCGACCTTGGGGATCATCCGTGCGGTGACGTTTCCTGCCACCGCCAGCGCGATCACCGCGGTGGCCGCCACTACCGGCCCGTAGCTGCCGGCCAGGGTGAAGATGATGCCGCCGCTGATCATGCCGGTCAGGATCGACATCGAGGTGCCCATCTCGACCAGCCCGTTGCCACCGGTGAGCTCCTCGGGCCTGAGCACGGACGGCAGCACCGAGTACTTCACCGGCCCGAACAGCGTGGACTGCAGGCCGGTGCAGAACAGCGCCACCAGCAGCACCGGCATGCTCTGGGTCAGGAACCCGACCGCCGCCAGCGACATGATCGCGATCTCCATCGTGGTGGTGATCACGATCAGGCGCGACTTCTCCAGCTTTTCCGCGATCTGGCCGGCCAGCGCCGAGAACAGGAAGTAGGGCAGGATGAAGATGGCCGGCGCCAGCGTGGTGTACAGCGACTGTTCGGCCTGGCTGACGCCGAGGTAGAACAACAGGCCGATGATGGCCTGCCGGTACACGTTGTCGTTGAATGCGCCCAGCGACTGGACGATGAAGAACGGCAGGAAACGACGCTGCCGGAGCAGGGCGAACTGGCTATGGCCGGACATGGGGACTCCTTGCGAACCGGCAGACTACCATTCCACGGCGCAGCCATGACATCGGCACGGCGCCGGTCCATGTGCCGCCGCCGCGCTCAGCGCAGCGTGCGTTCGGCCTCGTTGGCGGCGCCACGCAGCTTGGGGAGCAGGCGCAGCATCAATCCCATCTGGGTGCGGATGAGCTGCAGCTTGGGCGGCATCTCCTCGCCGATCTGCTCCAGCTGTTCGGCCAGGGCGCGGTCGCCGTCGTTGTCGTTCTCGGCCACCGGCTGGCGCTGCTCGAGCGCGGCAGCGATCTGCTGCATGGCCTGCTCCACGCGCTCGCCGCCGGCCAGGGCCAGCGGGTCCTGCCCGTAGCTGTCCAACTGCGCGCGGTGCGCGCCCAGCGCCGAGAGATGGCCGAGCAGGGTGTTGGACAGCGCCAGGAAGCGGAAACCCGCATCCAGGTTGCGGCGGACGTGGCCGGGCTCGCGCAGCATGTTCGACAGCGCGGTGGACAGGGCGGCATCGGCGTTGTGCATGTCACGCCGTGCGATCCGGTACGCCAGGTCGTCCTGCATGCCACTGCCGTACTGGCCGAGCACGGCATGCAGGTAGCGTGCGCAGTTGGACAGCACCCGCGCCATCACTTCGTTGAGGCGCCGGCCCTGCCAGTCGGGCAGGATCAGGAACGCGGCCGCCGCGGCAATGCCGCAGCCGATCAGGGTATCCACCAGGCGCGGCCAGATCAGCAGGAAGCCGTCGCCAATCAGGTTGAAGCAGGTCAGGGCCATGACGGTGATCGCCGCCGAGGCCACCAGGTAGCGATCGCTGCGGGTAAAGAAGAACAGCAGCGCCGACAGCAGGGCGATCAGCAGTTCGATGCGCAGGTCCTGGAAAAGCTGCATCAGCGCCCAGGTCAGCACCAGCCCGATCAGTGTGCCGGCGATACGCTGGGCCAGCCGCTGGCGGGTCGCGCCGAAATGCGGGCGGCACACGAACACGATGGTGAGCAGCACCCACGAGCCGTTCTGCGCGTTGAACAGGCGGATGGCGGCAAAGCCCACCACCAGCGCCAGGGCCATGCGCAGGCCGTGACGGAACAGCACCGACCCCGGCGTGAGCTGCTGGCGGATGCGCACGAGCATTTCGCGCAACGTATGCGGGTTGGTGTCGCGCAGGCGGGTGTCGACGTTGTCCAGCGTGGATTCGGACTGCGCCGCTTCCGACAGCCGGCGCTCGATGCTCTGCAGGTTGTGGCCAAGCAGGTCCAGCGAGGACAGCAGGCGCTGCCACTGAGGGTTGTGCTGCGCCCGCAGCCAGGCAAGCGAATCGGTGAGGTCGGCATTGGCCTGGCGGGTCCGCTCGCCATACTCGAACGGGCGGCGCATGCGGATGGCCTGGCCAAGCTGGGCGCAGGCTTCGCCCTGCAGCGCCAGCAGGCGCTGGCAGCGGTATAGGACATCGCTGTGGAAGAAGGCGTCGGTGAGCGCGCCATAGGGGTAGTGGGAGGAGCTGGCGCGCTCGTGGAAATCCTGCGCCATGTAGTACAGGCGCAGGTACAGTCCCGACTGCACGCCGGGCCGGCCGGAGCGGCCAAACCGCGCAAGGATGGCGACCTTGGCGATGTTCAGCGCTTCGACCACGCGCCGGTTCTGTTCGGCCAGGGCAAGCTGGCGCTGCTGCAGGTCGGCATCGCGCACGGGTTCGAACAGGTCGGCCTTGAGCTGCAGGTAGCGGCCGAGTTCGACGAACAGGCGGGCCAGGCGTTCGCGCACCGGACGGTTGGCGAACAGGGCGGTCCACAGGATGGACAGCAGGCCATACCAGAGGGCACCGGCGAGCAGGTGGCTGACGGCGGCGATGGCCTGGGCACGGTCGCTGGCGCCATGCTGTTCCAGGCCGATCATGGTGTAGATGGCCAGGGTGACGGTGGCCTGCGCGATGGAGGCGTAGCGCTCCCCCAGTGCGCCGAGCAGGGTCAGCCCGAAGGTGGAGATGGCCAGGGCAGTGATGAACAGCCACGGCCACGGGAACAGTTCCACCACCGCGGCGGCGGCGATGACGAAGCAGAGCAGCGAGAGCGCGACCGATTTGGTGCGGCCCCACCAGTTGTCGTCGGTTTCGGCAATGGCGCTGGCGATGATGCCCAGGAACACGCCGGGCAGCGCGGGCAGCTGGTCCAGAGACCAGCAGAGCCCCATCGCCGCCGACAGCGCGATGAATACCCGCAGCCCATAGCTGGCTTTCTCATGGGCCCAGAGGCGGCTGAGGCGGGATTCTCGGACGGACATGCGGACTCGTGGCGCGGGGGCGCCTCATTATTGCGTCATTGCAGTGAATGCTGCATCCCGGCGCCGTCACGCCCTTCGATTACAGATCGAACCGCACGCTGACGGCGACGCTGCGCGGCAACCCGACACCGGCGTTGGACCAGTACGTCCTGTTGGTCAGGTTTTCCACGCCCGCGCGCCAGGTGACCGGATGTCCGTTGGCCTGCATGCGGTAGCCGATACCGGCATTGAACAGGGTGTAGTCGGGCAGCTTCAAGGTGTTCTCGACGTTGTAGTAGACATCGCCGTAGTAGCGGGCCAGTGCGTACAGGCTCAGGCCATCGATCTGCGGCACGCTGTAGTCGGCGTGCACGACGCCGTTCCAGCGTGCCGCACCACTGGCACGGTTGCCTTGGTTGGCGGCATTGTCGGGCGAGAGCCTGTCGTAGATCGGGTCGAGCCACGTGACGCCGCCGCCGACGGTGAGGGCATCGCTCAGGCGCACGGTGCCGCTCACTTCCACCCCTTCGTACAGGGTGACGCCGTCCTGCACCAGCTGCTTGCCGGCGCCGGTGAGCCGGTCGATGGTGGCGCCGCGCTCAAGGCGGAAGGCCGCTGCGTTTGCGTTCCAGCGCGGGGTCTCGATCTTGGCGCCGATCTCGAACTGCCTGCTGAGGGTGGGGTCGAGCACCTCGCCGGCGTTGATGTAGTCCGAACCGACCCGGCTGCCTGCTTCCAGCGATTCCACGTAGCTGGCGTACAGGGTGACGGCGTCGGCCGGCTTGTACATCACCGCGTAGGTCGGGGTGACCGGGTAGGTGTGGTAGGCGCCCTTGTTGTGGAAGTCGTTGTAGCGCGCACCGGCCAGCACCGACCAGCCGCGGCCGAGTGCCACGGTGTCGCTGACGAACACGGCCTGCTGCACGGTTTCGCTGCCGCGGGTCAGCACGCGCGAGCCGACCGGGTCATGGCGCAGGGTGGGGCGCTGGTAGAGGTTGCCGCGGCCAATGGTGTTCCATTCGTACGGGCGATCCCAGCCCAGGCTGGTCTGGTGCGACATACCGGCCACCAGCTGGTGCGACAGCGGTCCCGTGCGGAAGCGGCCCTGCACGATCGCCTGGGCCTGTTTCCACTCGCTCCTGCCGCCAAGCTCGTAGGTGTTGACGTTGTAGTCACCGTTCACGTCGTCGATGTAGGCGAAGACCTTGTTGACGTCGTTCCAGGAGGTGGTCACGCCGTAATTCAGGCTGGCCTTCCAGTCGCTGTTGATCTGCCAGTCCAGGCCGGTCGACAGCAGGCTGGAGCGGGTGTCGTAGTAGGTCCCGTCGATGCTGTTGTCGACGTCGCCGGCGATCGGGCGCGGCAGGGTGGTCAAGCCGATGAAGTAGTACTGCGGCGATTCGTTGCCGAGGTCGCGCTGCTGGAACACGCCGTCGAAGGTCCAGGTGAGCCGGTCGCTCAGGCGGGCATCCAGCGACACTGCACCGACCTTGCGGTCCACCTCGCCACCGTTGAAGGTTTCGCCCTTCTCCTGGTAGGCATTGAAGCGATAGCCGAACATGTCGTCGTTGCCACCGCGGCCGCCGATATCGATCTGCCCGCTGACGATGCCCTGCTCACGCCACCCCAACTGGGCGGCGAAGGTCGGGGTATCGGTGGGCTTTTTGGTCACATAGTTGACGATGCCGCCTGGCTGGCCGAAGCCGTACATGAAACCGCCCGGACCCTTGAGCAGTTCGACCTGGTCCATCACTTCCAGCGGCCACTCCGTGCCCCACGACGAGACCTGCAGGCCGTTGACCCGGTAGCTGTCGTAGCTGAGGTCGATGCCACGGTTGCGGACCGGCGAGCTCCAGCCGCTGGCATAGGCGCTGACCTGGGTGACCACGGACGGATCGGTCAGGAAAGCTTCGCCGAGCGCGACAACCTGACGCTTCTCGAGGTCGTCGCGGCCCACAACCGAGATCGCAAAGGGGGTATCGCGCACGGGGCGGTCGCCCAGTGCGCCGGTGGCGGTGTGGGTGCGCTCGGCGGTGACCCTGATCGCGTCCAGGTCGGTGGCCGAGCGTACGCGCGGAGCGCTGTCGGGAGTGGATTGCGCGTGGGCGGCGCAGGCAGCGGACAGGGCCACGGCCAGGGCGGCCAGACGGGGCAGGGGAGCGGACAGCATCGTTTTTTCCTTGGCGGACAGCACAGGACCGTCCGCGATCATGGGATGGCAGGAGAGGGGTCGATGGCTGGATCGCGCAGGCTGGCCGCAGAGGGGCAGCGGGTGCATCGCCGAGGGATGCAGGACCGTGGCTGGAGGCGAATTGTTGTTGTTTGGCTACCCCGGCGTCAAACCACCAGGGTTCATGCAGCGCTGCCGGCCCGAGGCCGGCAGCGGGTCAGGCGGGTCTGGCCCGCTTGAGCAGCTTCTTCTCGCGGCGGCGTTCGCGGCGCGCGACCCAGCGCTCGCGCAGGCACGAGAAGATCACGTACAGCGCCGGCGTGCTGAGCAGGGTCAGGCTCTGCGAGAACAACAGGCCGCCGATCATGGCGATGCCCAGCGGGCGTCGCAGTTCGGAACCTTCGCCCAGCCCGATCGCCAGCGGTACGGCGGCCAGGATGGCCACCATCGTGGTCATCATGATCGGCCGGAAGCGCACGATGCTGGCCTCGCGCACCGCATCGCGCGGGCTCATCCCGCGTTCGCGCTGGGCCACCACGGCGAAGTCGATCATCATGATCGCGTTTTTCTTGACGATGCCGATCAACAGCACCAGCGCGATCATCGAGATCACCGACAGCTCGGTGTTGGTCACAAACAGCGCCAGCAGCGCACCCACGCCCGCCGCCGGCAGGGTGGACAGGATCGTCACCGGATGCACCAGGCTTTCGTACAGCATGCCCAGCACCAGATACACGGTGATGATCGCGGCCAGCACGAGGATCAGCATCGAGTTGGGGTTGAGCTGCACGTTGAAGCCGCCCCCGTCGCTGATGCGGATGTCGCCGGGCAGGCGCAGCCCGTCCACGGTGGCCTTGACGATCGCCTCGCCCTCGCCGGTGCTGACGCCCGGTGCGAGGTTGTAGCTCAGGTCCATCGTGGTGTACTGGTTCTGGTGGGTGATCTGCGGCGGTGCCAGCCCCGGGACCTGGTGCGCCACTGCGGTCAGCGGAATCATCTCGCCATTGCCGGCGCGCACGTGGATTTCGTCCAGAGCCCGCGGGGTGGCCGTCTGCTCGGGCAGCGCGTTGACCACCACGCTGTACTGGTTGATGTCCGAGTAGATGGTCGAGATCTGGCGCTGGCCGAACGCGCCGTACAACGCGCCATCGATCGCGCCCACCGACACGCCCAGGCGCGCGGCCTTGGCGCGGTCGATCTGGATGTTCTGGCGCAGGCCAGCCGTATCCACATCGGTTCCAACGTCGCGCAGCTTGGGGTTCTTCTTCAGCGCGGCCTGCACCTTGGGCAGCCATTCCTGCAGCTGGGCCAGGTCGTTGCCCTGCAGGGACACGCGGTACTGCGCGCCCTGGCTGTTGCCGCCGCCGCCGTCGCTGGGCAGGTCCTGGATGGCGCGCAGGCGCAGCTGCAGGTCCGGATAGCGGTCGGCCTTGGCGCTCAACCGCGCCAGTGCCACGGCCGTGGTTTCCTTGCGGCCTTCCTTGCGCGTTTTCAGTTCGATGTTGAACTGCGCGCTGGAGCCCTGGCGGCCGCTGCCCAGGCGCACGCCGACGGTCTTCACTGCCGGATCGGCCATCAGCATGTCGGTGATGCGGCGCTGGCGGTTGACCATGTCCTCGAAGGAAACCGTGGCGCTGGAGTTGGCGCGGCCCCAGATCAGGCCGGTGTCCTGCGCCGGGAACGAGCCCTTCTTGACCGCGCCGCCAAGCATGACGGTGGCCACGATCAGCAGGATCGGGGTCAGCGCCAGCAGCAGCGCGTGCCGCAGCGAGAAGTCCAGGCAGACGGTGTAGAGGCGCAGCATGCGGTCGTGCATGCCATCCAGGAAGCGGCCGACCCGCGACGGCGTCTCCGGCGCGGCGTGCGCGCTCAGGAAGCGGCTGCACAGCGCGGGGGTGAGGGTCAGCGAGACGATCATCGAGACCACGATCGCCGCCACCAGGGTGATGGTGAATTCGCGGAAGAACGCCCCGACCATGCCGCTGGCGAACAGCAGCGGGATGAACACCGCGACCAGCGAGGCGGTGATGGAGACGATGGTGAAGCCGATCTCGTGCGCGCCGGTCAACGCCGCCTGCATGCGGGGCATGCCCTCGTCGAGATGGCGCATGACGTTCTCGATCACCACGATCGCATCGTCGACCACAAAGCCGATCGCGATCACCAGCGCCAGCAGGCTGAGGTTGTTCAGGGTGAAGCCGAACACGTACATCACCAGCGCCGCACCGGCCAGCGACAGCGGCACGGTCACCGCGGCGATCAGGGTCGGTGCCAGCCGGCGCAGGAACAGCGCCATCGTCAGGATCACCATCGCCAGGCTGATCAGCAGGGTGATCTGCACTTCATGCAGCGACGACCGGATGGTCGGCGTCCGGTCGAAGTACGGGGTCATCGTGGTGCCCGGCTGCAGGTAGTCGCGCAGCATCGGGATCTGCGCCTTGACCCGGTCCACCGTCTCCACGATGTTGGCGCCGGCACGGGTGAACACGTACATCACCACCGCCGGTTTGTGGTCGAACCAGGCGGCCTGGTAGGCATCCTGCTGGCCATCGTAGACGTTGGCCACGTCCTTGAGCCGGATCACGCGGCCATCGTCCTGGGTCTTGATGACCAGGTTGGCAAAGTCGGCGGCACGCGCCACCGAGTCGTTGGCGATGATCGCGGTGGTGGTGTTGCCGTCGGTGAGGAAGCCGGTCGGGGAGGTCACATTGGCCGCGCGCACGGCGTTGCGCAGGTCGTCCGGGGTCAGGTTGAGTGCGTTGAGCAGGCGCAGGTTGACGTCCACGCGCACCGCCGGGGTGGAGGCACCGGCGATGTCGACCGAGGACACCCCGCCGATCTGACGCAGCCGCTGGGCCAGCAGCGTATCGGCCACGTTATACAGCTCGTCGGCCGACTGGGTCTGCGAGGTCAGCGCGATGGCGATCACCGGATCGTCGTTCGGGTTGGCCTTCTGGAACATCGGCGAACCCAACCCGGAGGGCAGGTCGGACTGGGCCGAGTTGATGGCGGTCTGCACGTCCAGTGCCGCCGAGTCGATGTCCACGCCACTCTGGAAGATCATGAAGACCAGCGAGCTGCCTTCCGAACTCGATGAGCGCATCTGGTCCACGCCCGGCAGCTGGCCGAGGTGCCGCTCCAGCGGCGCGGTGACCGTCGAGGCCATCGTGGTCGCGTCCGCGCCGGACTGGCTGGCGTGGACGAAGATCACCGGAATCTGGATGTTCGGCAGCGCCGACACGCCCAGCTTCAGGTAGCAGAACAACCCGACCACGAACAGGCCGATGGCCAGCAGCGCGGTGCCGATCGGGCGACGGATGAACGGCCCGGAGATGTTCATGCGCGCCCCTCCAGAGCGTCGGACGGCAGGCGGCTCATGCGCGGTCCCGGGCGCTGGCGTGGCGCAGCGCGCGCTGTTCGCGGCGCTCGCGCAGCCATTCGGAGAAGCGTTCCATGTACAGGTAGATCACCGGCGTGGTGTACAGCGTGACCAGCTGGGACAGCAGCAGGCCACCGACGATGGCGATGCCCAGCGGGCGGCGCAGCTCCGAGCCGATGCCGGTGCCCAGCGCCAGCGGCAGCGCGCCGAGCATGGCGGCGGCGGTGGTCATCATGATCGGGCGGAAGCGCAGCAGGCAGGCGCGGCGGATCGCGTCGTGGGCGTTGGCCCCGGCACGGCGGGCCTCGATGGCGAAGTCCACCATCATGATGCCGTTCTTCTTGACGATGCCGATCAGCAGCACGATGCCGACGATGCCATCCACCGACAGGCTCAGGCCACACACCATCAGCGCCAGCAGCGCGCCGACGCCGGCCGGCGGCAGGGTCGAGATGATGGTGATGGGGTGGATGTAGCTTTCGTACAGCACGCCCAGCACGATGTAGATCAGCACCAGCGAGGCCAGCAGCAGCCAGATCACGTCGGTCTGGCTGCCGGTGAACTCGGCGGCCTTGCCGATGAACTGGGCATGCACCTGCGAGGGCATGTCCAGGCTGTCCCTGGTCTCTTCGATCGCCTTGACCGCATCGGACAGCGAATAGCCCGGCGCGATGTTGAACGAGACGGTCACCGCCGGCAGCTGCTGCTGGTGGCTGACCACCAGCGGGGTGCTGGTGATGCGGCCTTCGGCCAGCGCGGCGAGCGGGATGATGTTGCCGGCGCCGACCGTAATGCCGGTGTTCTGCGCGCCGATGCCGGTGGCGGTGGAGGAGTTGGACGAGGAGACCTGGCCGAAGTTGGTGGCGTTGCTGCCGGTCAGCGCACCGGCGCCATTGGAGGCCACCGCCAGCTGGTTCATCAGCGCGGTGCTGGTGCGGAACTCCGGCGCCACTTCCAGCACGACCCGGTACTGGTTGAGCTCGGTGAAGATGGTGGAGATCTGGCGCTGGCCGAAGGCGTCGTACAGGGTGTCGTCGATGGTCTGCATCGGTACGCCGAGCACGCTGGCCTTGTCGCGGTCGATGGTCAGCTCCAGTGCGCGGCCCTGGTTGGACAGGTTGTTGTCCACGTCGGCCAGTTCCGGGCGCTGGCGCAGCGCTTCGGTCAGGCGCGTGGCCTGCAGCGCGACCTGGGCGCCGTCCACGTCCGACAGCGAGTACTGGTACTCGGTAGCCGCCACGCGCGTATCCAGGGTCACATCCTGCACCGGCTTGAGGTACAGCGCCACGCCGGGAATGCCGGCCACGGCGTCCTGCAGGCGCGGCAGGATCTCATCGAGCCCGTCGCGGTCGCCGCGGGCCTTGAGCACGATCGACAGCTGGCCCTGGTTGAGGGTGGGATTCATGCTGCCGGCGCCGATGAAGGCCGACACGCCGGTCACCGCCGGGTCCTTGCGCAGCGCTTCGGCCACGGCCTTGGTGCGCTCTTCCATCTGCGGGAAGGCGATGTTCTGGTCGGCCTGGACCACGCCGGTGATCAGGCCGGTGTCCTGTTCTGGCAGCAGGCCCTTGGGGATGACGATGTACAGCACCACGGTCAGCACCAGCGCGCCGGCGGCCACGGCAAGCGTCATGCGCTGGTGGTCCAGCACCCAGTCCAGGCTGCGCTCGTACGCCCCCACGGTGCGCGTCCACAGGTTCTCCTTGCCAGCCGCCGCGGCGCGCTCGTGCGCGTCCTCGCCTTCGGGCAGGGCGTCAGGCTTGAGCAGGTAGGCGCACATCATCGGGGTGAGCGTCAGCGAGATCAGCATCGACAGCACCACTGCGATGCTCAGCACCCAGGCGAACTCATGGAACAGGCGGCCGGTGACGCCGGGCATCAGCAGCAGCGGCAGGAATACCGCCACCAGCGAGATGGTCAGCGACAGCACCGTGAAGCCGATCTGGCGCGCGCCGATCTCGGCCGCTTCCGGGCCGCTCTTGCCCTGTTCGATGTAGCGCACGATGTTCTCGATCATCACGATCGCATCGTCGACCACGAAGCCGGTGGCCACCACCAGCGCCATCAGCGACAGGTTGTCCAGCGACATCCCGGCAAAGGCCATGACCCCGAAGGTGCCGGCCAGCGACAGCGGTACGGCCACCGAGGGAATGATGGTCGCCCACAGGCGGCGCAGGAACACGAAGATCACCGCCACCACCAGACCGATGGTCAGGATCAGGGTGAACTGCACTTCGTGCACCGAGGCGCGGATGGTTTCGGTACGGTCGGAGAAGATCTCCAGGTGCACGTCGGCCGGCAGCACGTTCTGCAGCTGCGGCAGCAGGCTGCGGATGCGCTCCACGGTCTGCACGATGTTGGCGCCCGGCTGGCGGCGCACTTCCAGCAGCACCGCCGGCTTGCCATCGGCCCAGGCGGCGAGCTGGTCGTTTTCCACCCCGTCGACCACGTTGGCGACGTCCGAGAGGCGGACCGGGCGGCCGTTCCTGTAGCTGATGATGGTGTCGCGGTACTCGGCGGCGCTGGTCAGCTGGTCATTGGTGCCGATCGAGTAGGACTGGGTCTTGCCGTTGAGCGAGCCCTTGGGCGCATTGACGTTGGCCTGGGTCAGCGCGCTGCGCAGTTCTTCCAGGGTCAGGCCCATGTTGGACAGCTGCGCCGGGTTGACCTGGATGCGCACGGCCGGGCGCACGTTGCCGGCGATGGAGACCAGGCCCACACCCTGCACCTGTGACAGGCGCTGGGCCAGGATCGAGTCGGCGTAGTTGTTGACCTCGCGCAGCGGGCGCGTGTCGGAGGTGAGCTTGAGGGTGACGATGGCCGCGTCGGCCGGGTTCACCCGGTTGTAGACCGGCTGGTAGGGCAGCGAGGAGGGCAGGGTGGCCTGGCGGATCGCGGCCTGCACGTCCTGTGCGGCGATGTCGATGTCGCGGTCCATCGAGAACTGCAGGATGATCGTGGACAGGCCGGCCGAGGAGTCGGAGGTCATGATCTCCAGCCCGGAAATCTGCCCGAACTGGCGCTCCAGCGGGGTGGTGACCAGGGAGGCCATCGTGGTCGCGTTGGCACCCGGGTACTGGGTGGTGACCACCAGGCTGGGCGCGTCGATCTCCGGCAGCGCCGACACCGGCAACTGGCGGTAGCCGAGGATGCCGAGCAGCAGCAGGCCCGCCATCAGCAGCGAGGTGGCGATCGGGCGGCGGATGAAGATCGTCGAAAAGCCCACGGGCAGATCCTTGCTGTTACGTCATGCGGCGTTGAAGCGGGCGAACGCCGGCCAAGCGGCCGGCGTCAGGAACGGGAGACGGCCGCGATCAGCGCGGGCCGCCACCGCGGCGGCCACCGCCGCCCTGCTGCTGGGCGGCAGCCTTGAGTTCGGCGTCGGTCGGCGGGGCCGGGGTTTCACCCGGCTTGAGTGCGGTGACCTTGCTGCCAGGCTTGAGCCGGAACTGGCCTTCGCTGACCACGCGCTCGCCGCCCTTGAGGCCTTCGGTGATCTGCACGTTGCTGTCGCCCACTTCCACGCCGCTCTTGACCGTCTGCATGGCCACGGTGTTGTCCGGCTTGACGATATAGACGTACTCGCCGTCCGGGCCGCGCATCACCGCCTGGGTGGGGATCACCACGCCACCGGCAATGGTGCGCAGCTGCATCCGCACGTTGACGAACTGGCCTGGCCACAGCAGGTTGTCGGCGTTGTCGAACACGGCGCGGGCGCGGAAGGTGCCGCTGTCGCTGCTGATCTGGTTGTCGACCACGTCCAGCCTGCCGCCATCGGTGAGTACATGCGAATCGTTGCGGTCCAGTGCGGCGATCGTCACCGGGCCGGCCTGCTGGGCCTGGCGCACGTCGGGCAGCTGGCGCTCGGGCAGGTTGAACACCACGTGGATCGGGTGGATCTGGGTCAGGGTGACCAGCGCGGTGCCGGCGCTGACCACGTTGCCGGCATCCACCGCGCGGATACCGGCGATACCGGAAATCGGGGCGGTGACGCGGGTGTACTGCAGCTGCACCTGGGCCGCGCGCATGCTGGCTTCGTTGGCGGCCACCGCACTTTCATACTGCGCCACCTGGTTGCGCTGGGTGTCCAGGTCGGTTTTGGCCACGTACTGGCGGTACTCGGGCGAGTTGGAGCGCTGGAAGTTCGAGCGTGCGGTGGCCAGCTGCGCCTGGTTCTGGCGCTTGGCCGCGGCGGCCTCGTCGTAACTGGCCTGCAGGGTGCGCGGATCGATCTGCGCCAGCAGGTCGCCCTTCTTCACTTCCTGGCCTTCCTTGAAGTTCAGGCTGATCAGCTGGCCGCCGACCTGCGGGCTGACGGTTACGGTGTTCATCGCGGCCACCGTGCCCAGCGCGCTGGCATAGACCGGCACGTCCTGGCGGGCCGCCTCGACCACGGTCACCGGCACCGGCCCGGCATTGCGCTCTTCCCCGCCGCCCCGTCCGGCGGCGGCGGCGGGCTTGCCCGCCTCGCCCTTGGGTTTGCCGCCGCCGAGCATGCGCATGCCGATGAAGGCCACCACCAGCACTGCGACCACCAGCAGCACGATCTTCCAGAAACGCGACATTCAAAACTCCTGAGGCTGGCGGAGGGCGGGGGGCCCGGTTGGCTAGGCGCAAAGCATACCCGTCGCCTGCGCGCTTTCATCCATGACGGATGGGACGGGCGATCAGACCGGACGTGACCGACCGGGTTCCGTGAATCAACGCCTGCGGGGGCAGAAAGTTACAGCGCCGGGCCCGCTGATGGCCTACATTCAGGTTCGTCCGTCCCTTGCCCCTCGTGGAGATCCGCAATGCCCCGTCTGTCGCTGCTGTTGTCCGCCCTGCTGCTGGCCTGCCCCGCGCTGGCCGCCGCCACGCCCGCCGAACGCCCGGAAGTGACCGCCGCGGCGACCCGCCTGAACGCCAGGGTGATCGACTGGCGGCGCGACTTCCACCAGCACCCGGAGCTGTCCAACCGCGAGGAGCGCACCGCCGCCAAGGTGGCCGAGCAGCTGCGCGCGATGGGCCTGAAGCCGAAAACCGGGATCGCCCACCACGGGGTGGTGGCGATCATCAAGGGCGCCAAGCCCGGCCCGCGGATCGCACTGCGCGCGGACATGGATGCGCTGCCGGTGACCGAGCAGACCGGCTTGCCGTTCGCCTCCAAGGCCACCAGCACCTACCGCGGCGAGACGGTGGGGGTGATGCATGCCTGCGGCCACGACGCCCACACCGCCACGCTGCTCGGTGTGGCCGACGCGCTGGTGAAGATGCGCGAGAACCTGCCCGGTGAAGTGATGCTGATCTTCCAGCCTGCCGAAGAAGGCGCGCCGCCGCCGGAGGAGGGCGGTGCCGCGCTGATGCTCAAGGAAGGCCTGTTCGCGGACTTCAAGCCGGAGGCGGTGTTCGGGCTGCATGTGTTTTCCAGCGTGCCTGCCGGCCAGATCGCGGTACGGGGGGGACCGTTGATGGCGGCGTCGGACCGTTTCGGGATCAAGGTGATCGGCCGCCAGACGCACGGTTCGGCGCCGTGGAACGGGGTCGATCCGATCGTGGCCACCGCCGACCTGGTCGGCACCGCGCAGACCATCGTCAGCCGACGCGCCAACCTGTCCAAGCAGCCGGCGGTGCTGACCTTCGGCGCGATCAAGGGCGGCATCCGCTACAACATCATTCCCGACGAGGTGGAGATGGTGGGCACCATCCGCACCTTTGACGAGGGCATGCGCCAGCAGATCTTCGCGGACCTGCGCAACGTGGCCGAACACACCGCCGCCGCGCACGGGGCCAAGGCGCAGACCGAGATCTACGAGTCGGAAGGCAACCCGGCCACGGTCAACGATCCGGCGCTGACCGCGCGCATGCTGCCCAGCCTGCAGGCGGTGGTGGGCGAAGCGAATGTCTACGAGCCGCCGCTGCAGATGGGCGCGGAGGACTTCTCGCTGTATGCCAAGGAGGTACCGGGCCTGTTCTTCTTCGTTGGCGCCACCGGCGAGGGGATCGATCCGGCCACCGCGCCGGCCAACCACTCGCCGAAATTCCTGCTCGACGAGAAGGCGCTGGACGTGGGCCTGCGCGCGCTGCTGCAGGTCAGCCTGGACTACCTCAACGGGGCGAAGGCCCCGGCGGGCTGAGGCCGGGCTCTGCCGGATGCCGGACGCCCTCCGTGGCGTCCGGCCGTTCTGCCCACCCCGCCCGGTTCCCCAGGCCTGCGGAACGGGGACGAGCGACGCCCGCCGGCGTAAAATGGCCGGATGAATACCCCCCAGGACTCCAGCCTCGGTCGTGAGGTTGCTTACCCGTCGCAGTACGATCCCGCGCTGCTGTTTGCCATTCCGCGCCGTGGCGCGCGCGAGGAGATCGGCCTGGACGAGGCGGCGCTGCCGTTCGTCGGCCATGACCGCTGGCAGGCCTATGAGCTGAGCTGGCTGGACCGGCGCGGCAAGCCGCGGATCGCGGTGGCCACCATCGGCGTTCCGTGCACCTCGCCGAACCTGATCGAATCCAAGTCGTTCAAGCTGTACCTCAATTCGCTCAACAGCACCCGCTTCGACGACGACGAGGCCGCGCGGCAGCGCATGGTCACCGATCTGTCGGCCTGCGCCGGCGCGGGGGTGACCGTGCAGTTCGGCGTGCCGCCGTTGGTGGAGGAGGGCGAGGGCGAGTCGCTGGACGAACGTGATGTCGCGATCGACCGCTATGGTCCGCCGGCCCCGGAGTACCTGTCCGCCGATGCGGACGCGGTGGTCACCGAAACCCTGGGCTCGGCCCTGCTCAAATCCAACTGCCCGGTCACCGGCCAGCCGGACTGGGCCAGCGTGAGCATCCGTTACCACGGTCCGAAGATCGACCGCGACGGTCTGCTCAGATACCTGGTCAGCTACCGGGAGCATGCCGAGTTCCACGAGCAGTGCGTGGAGCGCATCTTCAGCGAGATCAGCCAGCGCTGCCGGCCCGAGTGGCTCGAGGTGGAGGCCCGCTACACCCGTCGCGGCGGGCTGGACATCAACCCGTGGCGCGCCAGCCCGGGCATCGCGCAGCCCGCGCGCACCGTGCGCGACCTGCGCCAGTAACCAGGCTGGCGGCTGCGGCCGCCCTGCCCGGTGCGTGCCGACCGTGGGTCGGCACGCCGGGGTCCGGCCCCGTCTTCACATCCACGCCATGCGCCATTAACAAGGGCTGTGACACCGTGCGTTCCATGTCGTCAATGAAGACGGGAGTGTGTGGATGAGTACCGATAAGAAAGCCGATTTCTCCGGTGTCAAAACCAGCATCGACACCACTGCCGAGAAGGTCGAGAAGGCCGATTTCTCCGGCGTGTCCACGTCGATCGATACCACCGCCGAGGTGGTGGGTGGCAGCTACACCGTGCAGAAGGGCGACTCGCTGTCGAAGATCGCCAAGCAGGAACTGGGCGATGCCAACGCCTGGAAGAAGATTTTCGACGCCAATCGCGACGTGCTGGACGACCCGGACAAGATTTTCCCGGGACAGGTCCTGAAGTTGCCGCCCAAAGGCTGAGTCGCTCCGTCACTACCCATTCCAAGGGAGGAATTCCATGAAGAAGTCGTCCATCAGCACCGCTGTACTCGCCGGTCTCCTGGCCACTGTGGCCCTGGCTGGCTGCAAGAAGAAAGAAGACACCGCCGACAACAACGCCCAGCCGGCGGCGATGACCCCCGCGCCGACCCCGGCACCGGCACCCGAGCCGATGGCGGCCGCAGCGGCGGTGAATGTCTCCAGCGTCACCGTGGGCAAGACGGCCGCCGCCGACAAGACGGTTGCCCCGGCGGCACTGTTCGCGCCGAAGGATGAAATCCTGGTGTCGGTGCGTACCGACGGCACGGCCAACAACGTCACCCTGGCGGCCAAGCTGACCTACCAGGACGGCCAGGTGGCCGGTGAGCAGACCCACACGCTCAACACCACCGGCGCTGAAACCTCCAACCTGAAATTCACGAATGCCAATGGCTGGCCGGCGGGCAAGTACCGTGCGGAAGTCATGGTAGATGGCAAGGCGGCAGGAACGCCGCAGGAGTTCGAGGTCAAGTAAGCCCACGCCGACTCTCTCCCGGCAACAGGCTCACGATGGACGCAGCCGCGAGGCTGCGTCTTTTTTATGGCAGGTCGCCCCCCGCGCGTCGGACTGGTTGCAATCGATACCGTCTGTTCCAGTACGTTTGCGTATGGCGCCGCTTTGCTCCGGGGGGCTGAAAACGCGACAATGCGGAGGTTTCCCGCAGCGCGCGCCATGCGGCGCGATCCACGGGAAAAGTGCGGACCCCGCCCGGCGCGGCCTGCACGCGACACGGTTGCACGCGGCCCGGCATTGCCGACGGCCATCACTCCTCAGATCCGCAAGAGAGCATCAGTCCCCCATGTCGAATACGCCCAAGATTCTCTACACGCTCACCGATGAAGCCCCGTTCCTGGCCACCCAGTCGCTGCTGCCGATCGTCGAGGCGTACACCGCCACCGCCGGCATCGCCGTCGAAACGCGCGACATTTCGCTCTCCGGCCGCATCCTGGCGCTGTTCCCGGATTACCTGAAGGACGCGCAGAAGGAAGCCGACCACCTGGCCGAACTGGGCCAGCTGGCGACCACGCCGGATGCCAACATCATCAAACTGCCCAACATCAGCGCCTCGGTGCCGCAGCTGAAAGCCGCGATCAAGGAACTGCAGGACCAGGGCTATGCGCTGCCGAACTACCCCGACGTGCCGACCGACGACGTTTCGCGCGACATCAAGGCGCGCTATGACAAGGTCAAGGGCAGCGCGGTGAACCCGGTGCTGCGCGAAGGCAACTCGGACCGTCGCGCGCCGCTGTCGGTCAAGAACTATGCACGCAAGCACCCGCACCGCATGGGCAAGTGGTCCACCGAGTCCAAGTCGCATGTGGCGCACATGGACGGCGGCGATTTCTACGGCAGCGAAAAGTCGGCCACGCTGGCCACGGCTGGCAGCCTGAAGATCGAACTGCATCAGGCCGACGGCACCACCGTGGTGCTGAAGGACAAGACCGCGGTCAAGGCCGGTGAGATCGTCGATGCCGCCGTGATGAGCCGCAGCGCGCTGGCGGCCTTCGTGCAGGCCCAGATCGCCGATGCCAAGGCCAAGGGCGTGCTGTTCTCGCTGCATCTGAAGGCCACCATGATGAAGGTCTCCGACCCGATCATGTTCGGCGTGGTCGTTGAAGAGTTCTACAAGGACGTGCTGGCCAAGCACGCCGATGTGCTCAAGCAGGCCGGCTTCGATCCCAACAACGGCATCGGCGACCTGTACGCACGCCTGCCGCAGCTGCCGGAAGCCACCCAGGAGGCGATCAAGGCCGACCTGGCTGCCGAGTACGGCAAGCGCCCGGGCCTGGCGATGGTCAACTCGGACAAGGGCATCACCAACCTGCACGTGCCCAGCGACGTGATCGTGGACGCCTCGATGCCGGCCATGATCCGCGACTCGGGCGGCATGTGGAACGCCGAGGGCAAGCTGCAGGACACCAAGGCCGTCATCCCCGACCGCTGCTACGCCGGTGTGTACCAGGCCGTCATCGATGACTGCCGTACCCACGGTGCGTTCGATCCGGCCACGATGGGCTCGGTGCCCAACGTCGGTCTGATGGCGCAGAAGGCCGAGGAGTACGGCTCGCACGACAAGACCTTCCAGATCCCGGCCGACGGCACGGTGCGCGTCACCGACGATGCCGGCGCGGTGATCTTCGAGCATGCCGTGCAGACCGGCGACATCTGGCGCATGTGCCAGACCAAGGATGCCCCGATCCAGGACTGGGTGAAGCTGGCCGTCAACCGCGCCCGCCTCAGCAGCACCCCCGCCGTGTTCTGGCTGGACGCTGCGCGTGCGCACGACGCGCAGGTGATCGCCAAGGTCCAGACCTACCTCAAGGACCACGACACCACCGGCCTGGACATCCGCATCCTGGCCCCGGTGGAAGCCACCGCGTTCTCGCTGGACCGCATCCGCAAGGGTGAGGACACCATCTCGGTGACCGGCAACGTGCTGCGCGACTACCTGACCGACCTGTTCCCGATCATGGAGCTGGGCACCAGCGCCAAGATGCTCTCCATCGTGCCGCTGATGGCCGGTGGCGGCCTGTTCGAGACCGGTGCCGGCGGTTCGGCGCCCAAGCACGTGCAGCAGTTCGTGGAAGAGGACTACCTGCGCTGGGATTCGCTCGGCGAGTTCCTGGCCCTGGCCGCGTCGCTGGAGCACCTGGGCAACCGTTACGACAACGCGGGTGCTGCCGTGCTGGCCAGGACCCTGGACCAGGCCAACGGCCAGTTCCTGGACAACGACAAGTCGCCGTCGCGCAAGCTGGGTGGCATCGACAACCGTGGCAGCCACTTCTACATCGCGCTGTACTGGGCCCAGGCCCTGGCCGCGCAGAACGACGATGCCGCACTGAAGGCCCGCTTCGCCCCGCTGGCCAAGGCACTGGCCGACAACGAGCAGACCATCGTCGATGAGCTGATCGCCGTGCAGGGCAAGCCGGTCGATATCGGCGGCTACTACCGTCCGGACGTGGCCAAGGCGAGCAAGGCGATGCGCCCGAGCGCCACCTTCAACGGCGCGTTGGCCGCGCTGTAAACCACGCTCGGCGTCAACACCGCTTCAACGGAAAACCCGCACCTCGGTGCGGGTTTTTTCTGTGGAGGCCACTGCCTGCAAGGCGCTGTCACAGGTGACCCCCGTGTCGATGGAAATGTGACCTCTGTCGGCGGCCGTTCTCATCCCGCGCCCGCGTCCAATCCCGTCAAGAGGGCATGAAACTTGCCTGCGTCCCGTGCAACGGGCAGGGCGTCTCTCGCCCCTCAATCTGTGCAATCCATCACGATCGGCCCGATATCGATGGCATAGCCTAGCCACGGTCGTATCCGCAGCAGTGGTGGTCCTTCAGAACGCAGGGGAAGGCGATGGCCCGGGTGCTGGTAGTGGGATCGGATATCCAGGGGGAGCACGCCCTGCTGCAGCGGCTGCGCTCGGCGGCCGCGTTGCCGGGTGAGAGCGTGCGCAGTTGCCGCGATCTTGACGAGTGCGATCTGCTGGTGATCAAGGACACCCCCGCACTGCGCAATGCGGCGCTGCGGATGGTGCGCGAACGGCCGCAGATCCAGTTCTGGATCGAGGACCAGCAGGGGCGCCTGCGCCCCGGTCAGGGCCACGATCATGCGGTGCTGGACGACGAGGCGATCGAGCGCGCGCTGCGGCACATGCCGGCCGCGCCGGCACCAATCGATGAACCCTGTGCGGCGCGCGGGGCCAAGGCGATCACCCGCGCCCTGCGCGAACGCCTGCAGTCCCGTCAGGGGCACGCCGTGCTGGTGGCCGATGGCCTGCCCTGGCTGCTGCTGGATTTCGAACAGGATCAGATGGTCCTTCCCGACGGCGGCGCCAGCGTGGCGCAGCGGCTGTCGGACAACTTCGAGCGCCTTGCCCTGCACGGCATCGCATCCCGGCGCTACCAGCAGTTGGCCGGCGACCTGCCGCGGCAGCCGTTGCGGCCGCTGTTGTGGCAGTGGGGGCAGCAGCCTGCACACTGGCAGGACCTGGACGCACGGCTGCAGCGGCACGCGCGGGTCACGCTGCTGCGCTGGCCCGATTTCCGCGTGCTCGGCCACCAGCACGACAGCTTCCGGCTGTGCTCGCTGCTGCTCAAGCGCGCCTGCAGCGTGGACGAGTGCAGCCACCTGCTGGACATGCCGGCCGAGGCAGTACGTGCCTTCGTGCACCCGGCCTATCTGTGCGGCTATGCCGCGCTGGAGCCAGCCCCCGCCGAGCCCGTCGCGACGCGGGCGCCCGGCACGCCCGGCGGCTCGCTGCTGGCCCGGATGTGGCGCAGCGTGCGCCAGCGCGCTGGAGGCTGACGGTGCGCGAACACAAGATCGTGGTGCTCGGGGCGATGGGCAGCGGCAAGTCCACTCTGGTGCGTGCCATCGCCGCCGGCGCGGTGGTGGACACCGACGTGCGCAACAGCGACCGCGTCGGTGCCGACAAAGCGTCCACCACGGTCGCGATGGACTATGCGGACATCGACCTGCCCAACGGCGATCGCCTGCGTCTGTACGGTACGCCGGGGCAGCAGCGGTTCGACTTCCTGTGGCCGATCCTGCTGCAGGGTGCCAGCGGCGTGGTGCTGCTGCTCGACGCCACCGACCCGGCGGCCGCCACCGCACTGGGCGCCTATCTTGACGTGCTGCAGCAGCATGCCGCGCAGGTCCCGGCAGTGGTCGGGCTGACCCGCCTGGATCTGGCCCCGGCGTGGGAGCTGGACACCTGCGCGCTGCAGGCCGGCCGCGGCGGACGCCTCCTGCCGGTGGTGCCGGTGGACGCGCGCGACCGCGAGGACGGCCTGCGCCTGATGGATGTGCTGATGAGCGAAATGGAAGCCTGCGAACTGGTGGCCGCGCATGCCTGACGGTCGCGACGTCCACCCCGTGGATGCACGCCAGCGCGAGGCGCTCGGCTGCCACCTGCAGGCCTTCTGCAACGATATCGACGGCGTACGCAGTGTGGTGCTGGCCAGCGTGGATGGCTTCGCCGTGGTTCCGGGCGCCGGCACCCACGGCAACGGCGAACGGCTGGCCGCCATGACCAGCGCGATGCTGGCGCTGGCCGGTGCGGTGGGCCGCGAGCTGGCGCTGGGGGAACTGGAAGTGCTGATGCTTGAAGCGGGTGGCGGCAAGGTGTTGATGCTGGCGCTGCCCAGCCAACCGGCGCCCCTGTTGCTGATGACCGCCTGCGACCAGCGCTGCGTGGTCGGCAAGGTGCTTTGGCGCGCCAAGGAATGTGGCCGCAACATCGTGGCCGAACTCAGCGGATCACGAGCCGATCCGCAGGGGCACATGGGGCTCGACAACCAACGGGGTGCAACATGGCAGGACTCGATCAGACCTTGAGCGCGCTGATGACCATTGATGGCGCGCAGGCGGTGGCACTGGTGGACTACGAAAGCGGCATGCTGCTGGGCGAGGCCGGCACCGGTGTGGACATGGAGGTGGCAGCGGCCGGCAATACCGAGGTGATCCGCGCCAAGATGAAGACCGCCGCCTCGCTCAACCTCAACGACACGATCGAGGACATCCTGATCTCGCTGGGCCGCGCGTATCACATCCTGCGCCCGGTCGCGAAGCAGCAGGGGTTGTTCATCTACCTGGTGCTCGACCGCGGCAAATCCAACCTGGCTCTGGCCCGGCGCAAGGTACAGGACGTGGAAAGCCAGCTCGCGCTCTGAGTTCCCTCCGCCGCCGGCCGGGGCAGTACAGCGGCCGGCGGCGCTTCGCGTCGCACCCGCCGCGTGTCGTGCTTCTTCGCCGCCCACCATGCATTCCGCGCAGGCCTGCCGTAAGGTAGACGGCAGACCACCGGGGTGTGCCTGCATGCGCAACGCTGTCCGTCCTTGCCCTGCCGCGTCCCGATGAACGTGCCGGCATCGGCCTTGGCTGTCCTCATCCGCGACGGCTTCGAGGCCTATCACGCGCGCTTTGCGACGATCACCCGGCGCGCGCGCGGCCGCTTCGAGCAGCGCGACTGGACCGGCGCACGCCAGGACGCTGTTGAACGCATCGGCCTGTACGACATCTGCATCGCCGAGACGATGGCTGCACTGCGACGTGCCGCCGGAGAGGCTGTCGGGACCCGGGCCGTGTGGCTGGAGGTGCGGCAGGCCTATGCGCTGCTGGTGGATGGGCTGATCGACGCCGAGCTGTACAAGACCTTCTACAACACCCTGGCCCGGCGCCTGTTCGCGACCGAAGGCGTGGACGCGGCGATCGAGTTCATGGCGATGGATGTGGAGCCGTCCGACGCGATTACCCATCCGGTCGCGCGCCACAGCTACACGCTGTCGCCCACGCGTCCGGCCGAGGCGATCCTGCGGGTGCTCGGCGACTACCCCTTCCAGGTGTCCTATGCGCACCAGCTGCGCTGTGCAGCGGCCATCGCGGTGCGCCTGCAGGATGACCTGGCCCACTGGGGTGACTATCCGGTGCGCAGCATCGAGCTGCTCGACACCGTGTTCTACCGCGAGCGCCGCGCGTATCTGGTCGGCCGTGTGTTCGGCGAGCACCGCTTTTCGCCCTGCGTGATCGCACTGGTCAACGACGGCCAGGGGCTGCGTGCCGAAGCGGTGCTTACCCGTCGGCGCGATGTGGCCCACCTGTTCGGGGTCTCGCGCAGCTACTTCCAGGCCGATCTCGCCACGGTCGGCGATGCGGTGGTGTTCCTGCGCAGCCTGCTGCCGGCCAAACCCATCGACGAGATCTACACCGTGCTTGGCCGCGCCAAGCAGGGCAAGACCGAGCGTTACCGGACCTTCCAGCGGCACTTCCAGGAGCACCCGGAGGAGTACCTGGTACATGCCGATGGCACCCCCGGCATGGTCATGTCGGTGTTCACCCTGCCCAGCTATCCGCTGGTGTTCAAGCTGATCCGCGACCGCTTTGCCTGGCCCAAAACACTCACCCGGCACCAGGTTGAAGAGAAGTACGCGCTGGTATTCAACCTGGACCGGGTGGGGCGCCTGCTCGACGCACAACCCTACCGCCATCTGCGCTTCCCGCGCGCGCGGTTCTCGCCGGCATTGCGCGAGGAACTGCTCACCCAGTGCGCAGGCAGCGTGCACGAGGACGGCGATGCGCTGGTGATTGCGCTGTGCTACGTACAGCGGCGCTTCCGCCCGCTCAATCTGTACCTGCGCGAGCAGCCGGCCGACGCGCGTCGCGCCGCCGCACTGGACTACGCGCAGGCCATCACCGACATGGCCCGCAACAACATCTTCCCCGGCGACATGCTGCCGAAGAACTTCGGCGTTTCCCGGCATGGCCGCGCGGTGTTCTACGACTACGACGAGGTCTGCCTGGTCAGCGACTGCCACTTCCGCCACTGGCCGGCGCCGCGCAACGCCGAGGAGGCGATGGCGGACGAACCGTGGTTCCACATCGCGCCCAACGATGTGTTCCCCGAGCGCTTCTGGATGTTCATGGGCCTGGCCGCCCCGGAGCTCGCGGCGGTGCGCGAACACCATGCGCACCTGTTCGATCCGGCGTGGTGGCAGGGCCTGCAGCAGCGCTTCGCGCAGAACGACTATCCGGATACACCGCCCTACGCGGCCGCATTGCGGCTGGCGTGAGCGGCGGTGTCACCAGACGCCGGCACGGGTTGCAGGGCTCTTATCCCGCCTCCGCGTGGTGCGCTGTCCCGGCCAAGTGAAGCGCGCCGATGGAACTGGGCATGCGCATCAACGGTGAGGTCGATGTCGCTGCCGATGGGCGTATCGCCGGATTGCGGATCGACGATGAGAAGAAGGTCTCACCGACCGTGCTGGGCAGGGTGCGCTGCCTCCGCCCCGCTGCTTGAGCCGGATGGCACGGTGCGCGAGGCGATGGTCGAGCAGGTCAATCTGCGGCTGGTCGGGGGCGAACGGGAGATGCGCGAGGTGCGCGAGACGTTCGCCAAGGCGGCGCTGCCGGCCACGCGGCGTGCAGGGGCAGATTGCTGCCGCGCGCATCGGCTGGGCCGCAGTGCGCATCCGTGTGCGGTGCGGTAGGCTTCGGCCCATGTCTGGGACAGGGAGTCGCGCGCATGTGGAATCCGCATCGCGGAGGGCGCTGCCCGCGCCTGCTGTGGCTGGTACTGCTGGTGGGAGGGCTGTGCACGGGTACCGCACCCGCCGCGCCGTCGACGCCACCCGCGGGCGAACAGCTGGAAGTCAGCATGCTGCTGCGCGGCGCGTTGGATGTCAGCGCCAGCGGCGCGGTGGAAGCACTGCACCTGGGCGATGAGCGCCAGGTGCCGCCGGTAGTGGCCGGGTTCGTCCGCCGTGCGGTCGCCGGCTGGCGGTTTGATCCCTATCTGCAGGAGGACCAGCCCCGTGCGATCCGGATACCGCTGATCCTGCGGGTGGTCGGCACGCCGCTGGACGACGGCAACCTGCAGATCGCCCTGCGCAGCGCCAGTTTCCAGAACTACGACCCCAACGACCCGACCCGGCTGACGTGGCAGAACGCCGCTCCGCCGCTGTATCCCGGCGGCGCCGGCATGTTTGGCGTCAATGGCGATGCGTATGTGCTGATGCGGGTGGGGCGCGACGGCCGCGTCCAGGACGCGATCGTGGAGCAGGTGAACATGCGCGTACGAGCCTCGCCGCGTCGCCTCGCCGCCTACCGCAAGCAGTTCTCGCGCAATGCGCTGGTGGCCGCGCGCACCTGGTCGTTCCGGGTGCCTACCGAGGGCGAATCCCGGGATGCGCCGTACTGGCTGGTGCGGGTGGGCGTGCGTTACGACGTCAAGGGCGAAGGCGAGCAGTTCGCACGCTGGTATCCCTACCTGCCGGGTCCGCGCCACCGCCCCACGTGGACCGATCCGGCCACGCTGCTGCTGGCCGCCGACGCCCCGGATGCGTTGCCTGCCGATGGCAGCCTGTACCAGGCCGGCCAGCGCGGACCGGTGCTGCGTACGCCGCTGGGCGGCGGCTGAGGCCGCCGCGGAGCCTCAGGCACCCCGGCCGTCGGGGTGCACCACGGTACGGTCGCGGCCCTGTTCCTTGGCCATGTACAGCGCCTTGTCGGCCAGACGCAGGGCCTGCAGCGGGTCTTCGTGGAAGGTCGGGTAATGGGCCACCCCGAGCGAGACGGTCACCGAGCCGACGTGCTCGAACACCTCGGCGGCAATCCGCCGACGCAGGCGCTCGGCGAACTGCGCGGCGGCAGCGGTGTCGATGCCCGGCAGCAGGATCAGGAACTCCTCGCCGCCGTTGCGGCACAGCAGGTCGGTCTCGCGCGAATCGGTGCGCATGAGCTGGGCGATGCGCAGGATCACCGCATCGCCTGCCGCGTGCCCGAACCGGTCGTTGATCGTCTTGAAGCGGTCGATGTCCATCGCGATGATCGCGAACGACTGCCCGCGCAGCTGCCAGTCCTCCAGCCCCTGCTGCAGCCCACGGCGGTTCTGCAGGCCGGTGAGCGGGTCGGTCATGCTGGCGCGGCTGAGCTTGCCGATGCGGTCCTGCAGCAGGTTGAAACTGGAGAGCAGCGCGGCCTTGAGCTGCGCGACCTCGTAATACCAGGCGCGGATGCCGGTAACGTGGCGGATGGCGATGCCGGTGTCGCGGTTCTGCACGTTGCGCGCGAGCTGCCACAGCGGCAGCGAAATGCGCCGCGCGAACCACCAGGTGATCAGCAGTGAGAGCACGCCCAGCGGGATCGCATTCCAGATCACCGAGGTCATCAGGCGCGACAGCGGTGCCAGGGTGGCCTCGGCAGGCCGCTGCGCCACCACCCCCCAGCCCACGATCGGGACCGGCGCGTAACCGGCCAGCATCGCCACACCGTGGCTGTTGCGCACCTGCTGCGCGCCCGAGTGGCCCTTGCTCACCGCGTGCACCACCGGGTTCTCCAGCGCGAACTGGCCGACCCGGCCGGGTTCGACGTGGTACAGGATGCGGCCATTGCGATCGACCACATACAGGTAGGAGCCGTCGCGGTAGTGGTGCTTGCCCAGCAGAGTCTGCAGGATGCTGCGCTGGCGCAGGTAGATGGTGCCGCTGACGTAGCCCTGGTAGTGTCCCTGCGCGTTGAAGATGGGGTGGGAAATGGCGACCAGCAGGCGTCCGGTGGCGGACTGGTAGGGATCACTGATGAAGGGCTCGCGCCGCGCCAGTGCTTCCTTGTTGCCCGGACTGCGCAGCAGCACGCCCTGCAGCGCCAGGCTCTGCGGCGAGGTGGCCAGCACGGTGCCGGCAGCGTCGACGATCAGCACCGAGTTGAAGGAATTGGTCTGCAGCTGCAACCGTGCGGCTTCGGCTTCCAGTGCGCTGCGGTCGTGCGGTTGCTGGCCCAGCGTGGTGGCGCTGTAGGCCAACTGCTGCTGCGCGGACTGGATGAAGTTCTGGGTGGTTTCCGCCAGCTTGCTGGCATATACCCGGTTGGCCTCCAGGGTATTGCCGATCAGCTGGTCGCGCTGCACGCGGTAGCTGGCATGCAGGGTATTGGCCAGCGCGATCAGCGCACTGAGCAGGGCCAGGGCGAGGATCAGCTTGCCGAGGTTCAGGCGGGTGGACAGCGGGCGCATTCGTTACATGGAAACCGGCAGGTGCTGCACCTACCCGGATTACGGAAGGAACGGCAACGATGAAGCGGTCAGGAGCGCAGCTCTGCCCCCGGGCGGCAAACAGATCACGGCGCGGATTATCACGGATTCCCTGCCGATGTGGGTGAAGCGGTGCTGGACCTGACGCAGGTGGCGGGCAACGCCTGAGGCGCTGCTAGCGCTCCAGACGACGACGCAGCACGTTGCGCACCGCCTCGGCGGTGGCCGGATCGAGCTCGCCGAGCACACCGCGTACCGCCGCCGGGATGTGGGCGGTCGTCGCTTCGTCGGCATCGAACACGTAGTGGTCGAACAGAGCGCGCCAGTGCGCGCGCTGCGCCGGTGGCAGTGGACGCACCGCCAGCAGCGCCAGCATCAGCGCGTTCATCGGCGCATCCGTCCACGCCGGTACGGGCCGCCACCAGCTGTTGACCAGCACGTTGAACGCGTCCAGCCCTTCCATGTGGTGCCACCACAGCGAGGGGATGTACACCGCATCGCCCGGCGCCAGTTCGGCGACCTGGGCATGCGCCATTGCATCGGCGAAGCGCGGAAAGCGGCCCAGGTCCGGTGCGGCGAAATCCACCAGGCTGACCGCCTGGCCCGCGGGAGTGAAATCCAGCGGGCCGATGTAGAGATTGTCTACCTGGTCAGGCGGGAACAGAGTAACGCGACGGCGGCCGGCGGCCACGCAGGCCAGGTTGTCGGGCACGTCCTGGTGGGCGGCGATGCGCGAGCGGTTGCCGATCCAGATGCTGGCCAGTGGATCGTCCACGCCCAGTGCCAGCGGGTTGTCGGCGGCAAAGCCGGGCAGGAAGGTATCCAGCGTGGTCGATGCGACGTAGATCGACGGCGGCGCGGGATCAGGCAGGTACTTGAGCAGGGTGTCCAGCACCACGCGCAGGGGAATCTGTTCGCGGCGGAAATTGAAGCCGCTCATGCCGGCGTTGTAGAAGATCCGGCCGCCTTCCGACGGTGCCGCGGTGGTGGCCGTCACTGCCAGCCGGCCGTGGTCGAACCGCTTGAGGTAGGCCACCGCCGCCGTTGCCGATTGACGTGCGGCGGCCACCATCGGCCAGTGCGCGACCAGTCCGCGCAGCACCTTCGGCGTGGTCCAGCCGGCCAGCCGCGCCGGCAGCTGGTCCGGCGCGACATCGTGCAGTTCCTCGATCAGGCCGTGGGCAACGGGCATGCGCGGCGGGGGTCCGGGGTCAGAACTTGTAGCGTACCCCGAACATGTAGCGCGGGCCGGTCTGGGTGGCGTAACGCAGCATGTTGGTGTGGCGCGAGTACGTGCGCATGGTTTCGTCGGTCAGGTTGATCGCTTCCAGGCTCAGGGTGAGCTGGTCACTGAGCGCGTAGCTGATATTGAGGTCGAGCTGCCCGTACGCGTCGGTGTAGTTCGGGTTCGGGCCCTGCCCACCGATGCCGTTGAGGAACGTGTCGCGCCAGTTGTAGGCCGCACGCACCTGCCAGTTGTACTTCTCGTAGAACAGCACCAGGTTGGCCGAGTCGCTCAGGCCGATCATCGGGTACTGGTCACCCAGACTCAGGTTGTTGAAGGTCAGGCCGGATCTGACCTTGGTGTAGTTGGCGGCCAGGCCGAAGCCGGTCTGCCCGAACACCTGCTGCACGCTCAGTTCCCAGCCATCGAGATGGTCCGAGCGCTGGTTGGCCGGCAGGGTGATGTCGAACCCGGCGACCGGGTCGCCGGGCTGGCCGACGATGGTGCCGGTGAGCTGGCCGGCCGAGTTGGTGCCGGTGGCGGTCACGCCGGGATCGCCGTTGTGGTGGGTGAAGATGTAGTCGCGGATGCAGGGCATGTCGGTGACCCCGCAGCCCGCGGCCAGCGCCTCGTTCCAGTAGGTGCCGCCGACCGGCGTGTGCAGCCCCGCGCTGTCGTCGCGCACGATGGTGTTGCTGATGAAGTTCTTGATGTTCTTGCGGAAGAAACCGAGCGAGGCGTAGCTGGACTCGCCGTAGTACCACTCCAGCGACAGGTCGAAGTTGTCCGACAGCAGCGGTTCCAGGCCCGGATTGCCGCGCGACCCGGTGCCACCCTGGGTGCGCACGATGTTGTCGAAGCGGCGGCCGCTGTCGATCTGGGTCCAGCCCGGGCGACCGATGCTGCGGCTGTAGCTGCCGCGCAGCGCCAACGTGTCGCTCATGTCCAGCTTGAGGTCCACATTGGGCAGCACGTAGTCGTACTTGCCCTTGCCGCCGATGAAGGTGCCTTCGGCGGCATAGCCCAGATTGAACTCGTTGGCCGAGCCCCAGTTGATGCTGGTCGGCACGCGCACCAGCGCGGTCGACTCCACCTCGGTCTGCTCGTAACGTACGCCGGCCGCCACATGCAGCGGCATCGACCCGTCGAAGGTGGTGCGGTACTGCAGGTAGGTGCTCCTGGAGGTTTCGGTGGTGCGGATGTCTTCGGTGTACTCGGTGGGCGCCAGGTAGCAGGTGGGGCAGGGCGGCTCGCCGTTGGCCGCGATCTGGCCGGCGCGCTCGCGGAGGCGATCGAAGTCGAACACCAGGAACTGTCCGGTCAGGCGCGGATCGCGGTGGCCGGAGAACGCATTGAAGTACCGGGCCATGTCATCGGCGTACCAGATGCTGTCGTCGTAGTCGGCCGGGCTGCCCAGGCCACCCCAGCTGTCGCGCTGCATGATCGCCGAGGCCGAGCGGTTCTCCACCCGGGTGTGGCCCACGCCGAAGTCCAGTGCGGAATAGTCGGCGAACCTGAACGTACCGCGCCCCTGGTACTGCTGCACCTTGGACTTGTTGTAACTGTTCTGGAACACCGAGCCGGTCACCAGCGCGTCGGACGCCTGGACGCCGCCAGGCGGCAGCGCGATGTTGATGATCGGCAGATCACCGCTGTAGTCCACCGTGGTCTTGCCGCGCACGAAAGCGGCCACGCCGAGCACGCCGGCCGAGCCGTAGGGGCTGTCGGGCTTGGACTCGGCGGTGGAGTTGTGGACATCGAAGGACAGGTCCAGCGCGTCGTTGACCGCCCAGTCAACGTTGAAGCCGAGCGAATCCATCGCGTTCTTCGTGGCCAGCTTCATACCGCCCATCGACACGTCCGAGTTGACCATGTCCTCGCTGTAGATGATCGGTGCCGACACCGGGCCATTGGTCCACGTACTGTCGCCGGGCCCGTAGTTGAACCACACCGACAGCTCGCTGCGCTGCTGCTGCACCTTGTTCTCGACATGGGTGTAGTCCAGCGTGGTGGTGATGTTGTCGGCCGGTTTCCACTGCAAGGTGGCCTGCCCGTTGGTGCGCTGGCGCTGCACCCCGTTGACGTTGTAGGCGGTGTTCTGCGGGCGTGCATACACGTCGGTTGGGCCCGGCCGGTTCTGGATGCGGTCCGAATAGCCCTGGCCTGGCTGCGGCAATGCGCGCCAGTCGGTGCTCTCGTTGCCGTAGAACGTGGCCCAGCCCTCGGCCACGGTGGCCTGGTTGAAGCCTGAATCGCGCTCCTGGTGGCTGGCGCTCAGCGCCACGCCGAAACGCCCGTCGGCGTATGTCTGGCTGAAGATGCCTGACAGCTCGCCAGTCACGTTGGCGCCCTGCAGGGTGCGCGGCAGGTTGTCGTTGGAGCTGTCGTTGACGGCCTTCAGGCCCAGGCTGATCACCGGCTCGGATTCGAGCGGGCGCATCGTTTTGATGTTGATGGTGGCACCGATGCCGCCGGTCGGGTTGTCGGCGCGGGTGGTCTTGTAGACCTCCACCGCCGAAATCGACTCGGAGGCGATGTTGGCGAAATCGAACGACCGCGAACCGGACAGACCACCGCCGCCGTTGCCGAGGTTGGAGGACGGCATCTGGCGGCCGTTGAGCAGCACCAGATTGAAGTCCGGCCCGATGCCGCGCACGGTCACCTTGGAGCCCTCGCCGCTGGAAGTGCGGTCGATCGACACACCGCTGATGCGCTGCAGCGATTCGGCCAGGTTGGTATCGGGGAACTTGCCGATGTCCTCTGCGACGATGCCATCGACCACGCCCTGGCTGTCACGTTTGAGATTCATCGACGAGGTGAGGCTGCCGCGGATGCCGGTGACCTGCACGGTGTCCAGCGTGGTCGGATCCACATCATCGGCGGCGGCGCGCTGGCGGTCGGGCGGGTCCTGCGCCCAAGCCGGGCCGGCCAGGGCCGCGAGCAGCGCGGACGTGAGCATCGCTTTGCGGGGTACGGCCTTGTACGTCTTCATTGGAAGCTCCCTCCCCAGGGAATCGGTAATGGCGGTCTGACGGCGTCTTGCACGGTTCAACGGCACACCCGGCCGGATTGGAGCCACGGTTGACAGCGTTGTCAACAAACGGACGCATCCGCCGCACCGCCGGCCGCATCCGTGCCGCTCCCGGGCTTGCTGCATTCAGCGCGACGCAAGGGCGTAAAACATGGCAGTGCAGGCCGATAGCTGCATATTTCGCAGGACGTGTCGCGCTGGATTCAACGGGAGCGGATTGTGGTGCAGTGCAGAATGAAACTGCGCGGGGCACGCGCAGACCGCTGATCGCACGTCCGGCCGGATGACTGACCGGTTGTCTGACAGCGCTGGACATCCTTGACCGGACCATGTTCCATGTGTGGCCGCCGCGTGGCCGGCGTTCCCAACCTGGAAGGACATGCAATGGACACTTCTGCTGCCGTTCGTGGGCAACATGTGCAACGCAATGGCGTAGCACTGGCGGTCGTGACCGCCATCTTCTTCATGTGGGGTTTCCTCACCTGCCTCAATGACATCCTGATCCCGCACCTCAAGGCCGCCTTCGCGCTGACCTGGGTGCAGGCGATGCTGGTGCAGTTCACCTTCTTCGGTGCGTACTTCCTGATGTCGCTGCCAGCCGGCCGCCTGGTGGCCGCCGTCGGCTACAAGCGCGGCATTGTGGCTGGCCTGGCCATTGCCGGGCTGGGCGCCCTGCTGTTCTGGCCGGCTGCGCATGCCCACGTCTACGGTCTGTTCCTAGGGGCGCTGTTCGTTCTGGCCACGGGCATCACGGTGCTGCAGGTGGCGGCCAATCCGTACGTGGCGCTGCTGGGCCCGGAACGCACCAGTTCCAGCCGGCTGACCCTGGCGCAATCGATGAACGCGCTGGGCACCACGCTGGCGCCGCTGTTTGGCGGGCTGCTGATCCTATCGGCCGAGCCGCGCACCGACGCGCAGCTGGCGCTGCTGCCGCAGGCCGAAGCACTGGCCTACCGCGTTGCCGAGGCGCAGTCGGTGCAGGTGCCGTACTTCGGGCTGGCGGTGGCGCTGTTCGTCCTGGCCGCCGCCATCTGGATGTTCCGACTGCCCACCATTCCCGGTGTGGAGGAGGGGGCGGGCCAGGGCCGGCTGCGCGATGCGCTGCGCCATCCGCACCTGCGCTACGGCGTGCTGGCGATCTTCTTCTACGTCGGCGCCGAAGTCTCCATCGGCAGCGTGCTGGTCAACTTCCTGTCCATGCCCGGCATCGGCGAAGGGCTGACCGAGCAGGAAGCCACCCGTTACGTGTCGCTGTACTGGGGCGGTGCGCTGGTCGGGCGGCTGGTGGGCACCGTGCTGCTGGCGCAGATCGATCCGCGCCGCCTGCTGGGGCTGTTCGCGCTCGTGGTGATGGGACTGCTGGGAGTCACCATGCTGGCCGGCGGCGGGCTGGCCAAGTGGGCGGTGGTGAGCATCGGTCTGTTCAACTCGATCATGTTCCCGACCATCTTCGCGCTGGCCATCGCGCGCCTGGGTGCATTGACCGGTCAGGGGTCGAGCCTGCTGGTGATGGCCATCGTGGGCGGCGCGGTGGTGCCGCTCGCGGTGGGCTGGGTGGCCGACCACCACGGCCTGCAGCTGTCGTTCCTGCTGCCGCTGCTGTGCTACCTGTACATCCTGTTCTACGCCTGGCGTGGGTCGCGGCTCACCGCGTGATCCCGCTCAGCGCCGTCGCGGCGCACGGGTCGATTCGCGGATCAGCACCGCATGGTCCACCGTGACCATGCGGCCGCCTTCGGGCGAGCGGATGCGTTCGATGAGCTGTTCGGTGGCGAGCTGCCCCATCGTCGAGGTGGGCTGCCGCACGGTGGTCAATGCCGGGTAGATGTGACCAGCGATGGGCGTGTCGTCGAAGCCGCAGACCGACAGGTCGCGCGGAATGCGCAGGCCGCGCTGGCCGGCCACACGGAACACCGCAGCGGCCATGTCGTCGTTGGCGGCGAAGATCGCGGTGGGCGGCGGGTCCAGATCAAGCAGCGCATTGGCCGCCACCACGCCAGACTCGAACGAGAACTCGCCATTCACCACCAGCGTGGGGTCGTAGGCGATGCCGGCATCCTTGAGCGCCTTGCGATAGCCGGCATGCCGCCACTGGCAGGCGCCATGCGCGCGCGGCCCTTTGATGTGCGCGATGCGCCGATGGCCCTGTGCGACCAGATGGCCGATCAGCTCGACCACGGCGGTGGTTTCGTCCATGCGCACGCCGATGCGGCCGTCCGGGTGGCGCGGTGCGATGCTGGTGAAGGGAATCTCGTGCTCTTCCAGATAGGACAGCACTACCGCGTCGTCGGTCAGTGGCGGAATCAGCACCACGCCATCCGGGCGCGAGTTCTCGAACAGCGCAGCGAGGTCGGGCAGGGTCGTCCGGCCGGTGCCGACCGGCCCCAGGATCAGGTTGTAGTGATGGGCGTGGCACGCCTCCAGCATGCCGTTCTGGATCTCCATCAGGTAGTTGCGCGACGGATTGTTGTAGACCAGCGCCAGCGCATACGAGCGCTGCCCCGCCAGGCTGCGCGCCGACAGGTTGGGCTTGTAGCCCAGCCGCGCGACGGCCGCCAGCACGCGGTCACGTGTTTCCACGCGCACGTTCGGCTCGTTGTTGAGCACGCGGGACACGGTCTTGATCGAAACGCCCGCAACCGCGGCGACATCCTCGATACGACTACGCATGGTGCGGGAGATCCTGTTGGGGGGCGGGTCGACGGATGCCGATGGTAGTGCGCCGGGGCGACCACCGTGTTGCTGATGCAGGCGGATGTTGCCACGACGCGATGGTGTTTGGCGCCCCCGTCAATCCGTGCGGCAATGCAGCACCCCGGGCGGGCGAGGAACATGCACGGTGGACCGCGATCCCCGTCACTGCAGGCGCGGCCCTGCGCAACGCGTCGCGGGCGGTTGACAGCGTTGCCGCGGCTTTGTATGACAGCGCTGTCAGACAGGGGCGCTGACCCGCACGATTCCACTGCAACGACGACAACGCGCACCGCGCGTGGTCGTCGGTGACGGCGGTGCCCATACCGATCTCGAGCCATTCCCACTGGAGGTAGATGTCGTGAACAGCCCCACCAAGACCCTGCTCGGCACCTGCCTGCTGCTGGCCCTGGCCAGCCCGGCGCTGGCCGCTCCTGCCAGGGGTGAAACGCTGAAGGATTGGCCGCGTGTGACCAGCGCGATCGCGCCGGACCCGGCCCTCGAAGCACGGGTCCAGCAGATCCTCGCGCAGATGACGCTGGCGCAGAAGATCGGGCAGATGACCCAGCCCGAGATCAAGACGATCAGCCCCGAGCAGGTGCGGCAGTACTACATCGGCTCGGTGCTCAACGGCGGCGGCTCGTGGCCGGGCATGGACAAGCATGCCTCGGTGGCGGACTGGCTGCGTCTTGCCGATGCCTACCGCGCAGCGTCGCTGGCCACGGATGCGAAGACCCCCATCCCGGTGATCTGGGGCACCGATGCGGTGCACGGGCACAACAACGTCTACGGCGCCACGCTGTTCCCGCACAACATCGGCCTCGGTGCGGCCGGTGATGCCGAACTGATCGAGCGCATCGGCGAGGCGACCGCGCGCGCCACCCGCGCGACGGGCATCGACTGGGTGTTTGCACCGACCCTGGCCGTGGCCCACGACCCGCGCTGGGGCCGCACCTACGAGAGCTTCTCGTCCGATCCGGCGCGCGTGCGCGAGTATGCGCGGGCCTACGTCAGGGGCGCGCAGGGCCGCTTTGCCGACGACGGCAACGTGGTGGCCACCGCCAAGCACTACATCGGCGATGGCGCCACCGAGCACGGCCGCGACCAGGGCGAGGCGCTGGTCGGCAAGGCCGCGATGATCAACGTGCACGGCCAGGGCTACTACGGTGCGCTGGGCGAGGGCGTGCAGACGGTGATGGCCTCGTTCAACAGCTGGAACGACCGCACCGCCGGCATGGATTACGGCAAGATGCACGGCAGCAAGGCGCTGCTGACCGATGCGCTGAAGGACAAAATGGGCTTCGACGGCTTCGTGGTGTCCGACTGGAACGGCATCGCGCAGGTGCCCGGCTGCCGCAACGACAGCTGTGCGCAGGCGATCAATGCCGGCATCGATATGGTGATGGTGCCCGATGACTGGAAGGCTTTCATCGCCAACACCATCGCCCAGGTGGAAAGCGGCGAGATCCCGATGGCGCGCATCGATGATGCGGTTGCCCGCATCCTGCGGGTCAAGCTGCGTGCCGGCCTGTTCAACCACGCACCTTCCGACAGCCGTTACGCTGGCGACAGCAAGGCGGTGCTGCATCGCGACCTGGCCCGGCGCGCCGTGCGCGAGTCGCTGGTGCTGCTGAAGAACGAGAGCAGCGTGCTGCCGCTGCGCCGCGATGCGCGGGTGCTGGTGGTCGGCAAGAGTGCCGACAGCCTGTCCGACCAGGCCGGTGGCTGGTCGCTGACGTGGCAGGGCACCGACAACACCAATGCCGATTACCCGCAGGCCGACTCGGTGCTGGGGGCGCTGCGCGCGGAACTGGGGGCGCGGCAGGTGACCTACAGCGCCGATGGCGTCGGCGTCGATGCGGGACAGTTCGACGTGGTGGTGGCCGTGATCGGCGAAACGCCGTACGCCGAAACCAACGGCGACATTCTGCATTCGGACAGCGTCAGCCACAGTCGCACCTACCCGCAGGACCTGGCGGTGCTGCGTGCGGCGCACGCGACCGGCAAACCGGTGGTGACGGTGTACTTCTCCGGGCGGCCGATGTACACCAACGACCTGCTCAACCTGTCGCAGGCGTTCGTGGCAGCGTGGCTGCCGGGCACCGAGGGCAAGGGCATCACCGACGTGCTGGTGGCGGGCAGGAACGGCAAACCCGCGCACGATTTCCGCGGCCGCCTGAGCTTCCCGTGGCCGGGTATCCCGTGTCCGGCGCCGATCGACCAGCCCGACCCCAAGCGTCCGCCGCTGTTCGCGCTCGGCTATGGCCTGCGCTATGCGGCACCGGGCAGCGTGGGCCGCCTGCCCGAAGCCAACCCGGACAACTGCGGCGCGGTCACCACGCTGCCGATCTTCAACCGTGCCGATACTCCGCCGTTCGCACTGCACGTGGCCGCTGCCGGCGCCACCCAGCCGCTCGGCAACGACCTCAATGCCACCCTGCGTTGGCCCACGACCGCGCCGGTGGTCCAGGTGCGCACCGTGCAGGTGAACACCCAGCAGGACGCCAAGGAGGTGACCTGGCTGGCTCCCGCACAGCTGGTCGCACGCAGCAGCTCGCGCCGCAATCTCGGCGCGCTGGCGCGTACCGACGGCGCGCTGCAGTTCGACGTGCAGCTGGTGCAGCGCCCGACGTCAGCGGTGAAGGTGACCATGCAGTGCGGCACCGGCTGCGAAGGCGGCGTGGATATCGCACCGGTCCTGGCCCGGATGTCGCCGGGGCAGAAGCAGACCATCACCGTGCCACTGGCCTGCTTCGCCAGACAGGGCGTGGACCTGGGCGCGGTGGAAGCGCCGTGGGTGGTGAGTGCGGACAGGCCGTTCGCCGCGGCCTTCACCCAGGTGCGGGTATCGGTGGATGCGGCCAAGGCGGCCGGGGCGGTGCGCTGCCCGTAAGGTCCCGTGCATTGCCGGGAGCCGGCCGGCGGCCGGCACTACCGGGTAGTGGTCGCGGTGCCGTTGAAGACGCCAATAAAAAAGGCCCCGCGATGCGGGGCCTTTTCTGTTCGTCCGAAACGCGGATCAGCGCTTCATCGAACCGAAGAACTCGTCGTTGGACTTGGTGTTCTTCATCTTGTCGAGCAGGAACTCCATCGCGGCGATTTCGTCCATCGGGTGCAGCAGCTTGCGCAGGATCCAGATCTTCTGCAGCAGCTCCGGTTCGATGAGCAGGTCTTCGCGGCGGGTGCCCGAGCGGTTGATGTCGATTGCCGGGTACACGCGCTTTTCGGCGATACGACGGTTCAGGTGCACTTCGCTGTTGCCGGTGCCCTTGAACTCTTCGTAGATCACTTCGTCCATCTTGCTGCCGGTGTCCACCAGCGCCGTGGCGATGATGGTCAGGCTGCCGCCTTCCTCGACGTTGCGCGCGGCACCGAAGAAGCGCTTCGGGCGGTGCAGGGCGTTGGCGTCCACACCACCGGTGAGCACTTTGCCGGAGCTGGGCACCACGTTGTTGTAGGCGCGTGCCAGGCGGGTGATGGAGTCGAGCAGGATCACCACGTCCTTCTTGTGCTCGACCAGGCGCTTGGCCCGTTCGATCACCATTTCGGCAACCTGGACGTGGCGCGCGGCCGGTTCGTCGAAGGTGGAGCTGATGACTTCGCCGCGCACGGTGCGCTGCATTTCAGTCACTTCTTCCGGACGCTCGTCGATGAGCAGCACGATCATGTGCACGTCCGGATGGTTGGTGGTGATCGCCGTGGCCACCTGCTGCATCAGCATCGTCTTGCCGGCCTTGGGGGGGGAGACGATCAGCGCGCGCTGGCCTTTGCCCTGCGGCGCCATCAGATCCATGATGCGGCCGGTGATGTCTTCGGACGACCCGTTGCCGCGTTCCAGGGTAAAGCGCTTGCGCGGGAACAGGGGAGTCAGGTTCTCGAACAGCACCTTGTTCTTGGACGCTTCCAGCGGCTCACCGTTGATGGTGTCCACGATCGACAGCGCGAAGTAGCGCTCGCCGTCCTTCGGGAAGCGGATGCGGCCGGACAGGTGGTCGCCGGTGCGCAGGTTGAAGCGGCGGATCTGGCTGGGCGAGATGTAGGTGTCATCCGGGCCGGCCAGATAGCTGGCTTCGGCGGCACGCAGGAAACCGAAGCCGTCCGGCAGGATTTCCAGCACGCCGTCGGCGGCAACGCCGTCGCCGTGGCGGGTCAGCACCTTCAGCAGGGCGAAGATCACGTCCTGCTTGCGGGCACGTGCCACGCCTTCGGAGATCTGCAGCTGCTCGGCAATCTCCAGCAGCTTCTGCGCCGGCATGCGCTTGAGGTCGCTCAGCGAGTAGACCGGGAAGCCTTCGGGCACGTTGGCCTGCTGGCTGCGCACGAACGGCTGCTGCGGTTCGTTGTTGTCCTGCGGCATGCCGTCATCGTTGTAGCGATCGCCACCGCGGTTGCGGTCGCGGCGATTGCGGAAACGGTCGCGGCGGTTGCCTTGGCCTTGGCCCTGACCGTGGCCCTGGTTCTGGCCCTGGTTCTGACCCTGACCCTGCTGGTACGGGTTCTGCCCGCCCTGCTGGTTCTGGTGGCGGCCATTCTGATTGCGCTGGCCACCGTCGCCGGTGTCCTGCTGACCACCGCCCTGCGCGGGCGATGCGTCGCCACCGGCAGACGCTGCCGGGGCCGATGCCTGCGGGGCTGCCGGAGCGGCAGCGGCCGGCGCCGGCGCGTCAGGCGCGGCAGCCAGGGGCAGGACGGGTTGTGCGGGGGGGGAACCGGCGTCGGTCGCGGTGGCGGCCTTGGCAACACGCGGCTTGCGCACGCGCTTCTCGGCGGGCGCGTCAGCGCTCCCGGGTTCGGAAGTAGTGATATCGGACAAGTGCTGGATTCCTCGCTAGAAGGTGCGAGCGCCCGGCAGGGCGGCGAACGTTGGGAAAGGATCTGGAAGAAACCGCGTCCAGAAGATGCGGCGCGCGAATGCGGCCGGATATGCCGACACTAACACCGGCTCGCGGCGGCGCGCAAGCCGGGTGGGGCAGGGTCATTCATGCGGGCGACGGGCCCGCGGGGCAGCCGGATCGACCGGCTGCCTGCTGCGATCAGGCCAGGGCCTTGTCGAGCATGCCGGCCAGCTGGGCCTTGCCGACCGCGCCGATCTGCTGGGCCTGGACTTCGCCGTCCTTGAACACCAGCAGCATCGGAATCGAGCGCACGTGGTACTTGGCGGCCAGCGCACGGTTCTGGTCCACATTGACCTTGGCGATCTTGGCGCGGCCGTTGTAGGCGTCGGCCAGTTCGTCCAGGGCGGGGGCGATCATCTTGCAGGGACCACACCACTCGGCCCAGAAATCGACCAGGACCGGCTCCTTGGAATTCAGCACGGTGCTATCGAAGTCGGCGTCGCCGACATGTACAACCTTGTCGCTCATCTTGGTTTCTCGTCTGGAAATGCACCCGGCCAGGCCGGAGGAGGTTGAACCTGGACGACGCCTGGTGGGCGCCTTCCCCGTCTGCTGCCTCGTGGCCGCATGGGCGGCCAGCGGTGCGTCAGGCCGGTTGCCTGGACGCGCACGGCGGGCAGTGTACCCCTATCGTCGCGAGCCGACAGGCGCGGGTTGGAAAGAAGCATCCCGTGACTGTCATCTCACTCTGCCGGGGCTGGCCTCTCAGATATGCGGGCCGGGAGGGCGCCTTCCAGCCCCCACCGGGGGGCTTGTTCAACTGGCGTCAGGGGCGATGAAGGCGGTGTCCTTTCTGGCGTCTCGCAGGCGCCTGCGACGGGTGAGCCCGGTTTGGCGCCGACATTGCGCTAAACTGCGCCATTGTGCGGCGCCCCAGGACCCCCGGTCCGGCCCCGCCACCTCCCGGCGCAGGGGCCGCAATGGCGACGGTGCCCTCCAAGAATGCTGCAAGCCAGCCGCACCTCTGCCGGCTGGCCTTACCAAGACGGACTCATGAGCGACAAACCGCTGACCGATTTGACCTTCTCCTCCTTCGAGCTGCACCCGGCCCTGCAGGCTGGCCTTGAAGGCGCTGGTTTCACCCGCTGCACCCCGATCCAGGCACTGACCCTGCCGGTGGCTCTGCCCGGTGGCGATGTCGCCGGCCAGGCCCAGACCGGTACCGGCAAGACCCTGGCGTTCCTGGTCGCGGTGGTCAACCGCCTGCTGACCCGCCCGGCGCTGGCCGACCGCAAGCCGGAAGACCCCCGCGCGCTGATCCTGGCGCCGACCCGTGAGCTGGCCATCCAGATCCACAAGGATGCGGTCAAGTTCGGTTCGGACCTGGGCCTGCGCTTCGCGCTGGTCTACGGCGGCGTGGATTACGACAAGCAGCGCGAGATCCTGCAGCAGGGCGTGGACGTGATCATCGCCACCCCGGGCCGCCTGATCGACTACGTCAAGCAGCACAAGGTGGTCTCGCTGCACGCCTGCGAAATCTGCGTGCTCGACGAAGCAGACCGCATGTTCGACCTGGGCTTCATCAAGGACATCCGCTTCCTGCTGCGCCGGATGCCCGAGCGCACCACGCGCCAGACCCTGCTGTTCAGCGCCACGCTCAGCCACCGCGTGCTGGAGCTGGCCTATGAGCACATGAACGAGCCGCAGAAGCTGGTGGTGGAGAGCGAGTCGATCACCGCCGCGCGCGTGCGCCAGCGCATCTACTTCCCGGCCGACGAAGAGAAGATTCCGCTGCTGCTGGGCCTGCTCTCGCGCAGCGAAGGCGCGCGCACGATGGTCTTCGTCAACACCAAGGTGTTCGTCGAGCGCGTGGCGCGTTCGCTGGAGCGCGCCGGCTACCGCGTCGGCGTGCTGTCCGGCGACGTGCCGCAGAAGAAGCGCGAAAGCCTGCTCAACCGCTTCCAGAAGGGTCAGCTGGAAATTCTGGTGGCCACCGATGTGGCCGCGCGCGGCCTGCACATCGACGGCATCAAGTACGTCTACAACTACGATCTGCCCTTCGACGCGGAAGACTACGTGCACCGCATCGGCCGTACCGCCCGCCTGGGCGAGGAAGGCGATGCGATCAGCTTCGCCTGCGAGCGCTACGCGATGGGCCTGCCGGATATCGAAGCCTATATCGAGCAGAAGATTCCGGTTGAAGCGGTCACCAGCGAGATCCTGACCGCCCTGCCGCGTCCGGAACGCGCACCGCTGCCCGAGGGCGAAGCGGACGGCGACGAGAATGAAAGCGTCGGCCAGATCTTCCGCGAGGCGCGCGAAGCGCGTGCCGCCGAAGAGCAGCGCCGTGGCGGTGGCAGCAGCCGCGGCGGCAAGCCGTCCGGTGGCCGTGGCGAACGCCGCGGTCCGGGCGAGCGCAGTGCCGATGGCAAGCCGCGCCGCGAACGCAAGCCGCGTGTGGAAGGCGAGCAGCCGGCCGCCGAGGGTGTGTCCGCCGCGCCGCGTCCGGCGCAGGCCCCGGTCCAGGCCGATGGCCCGTCGGCGGCGACCAGCCCGGCGGTCGAAGGCGAGCGCGCACCGCGCAAGCGCCGTCGCCGCCGTCATGGCCGCCCGGTGGAAGGGACTGCCGAAGGCAGCGCCGCCCAGCCGGTGACCCCGGTGCAGGTGACTGCCAAGCCGATGCGCGCATCCGCACCGGCCGCTGATGCGGGCGCGTCGTTCCTGACCCGCATTGGTCGCAAGATCCGCCGGATGCTGTCGGGGTCGTAAGCCCCGGCGACGGTGACAGGGCCGGCCACTGGCCGGCGCTCCCGACCTCTACCCCCACCTGCACGCTGCCATCCTCGTCCTGCATAATCAGGGGATGAGCGTCCTGCGTTTTGACAATGTCAGCAAACAATATGCCGGCGGCCACCAGGCACTGGTGGACGTCAGCTTCGATGTCGCCCCCGGCGAGATGCTGTTCGTTACCGGTCACTCCGGTGCGGGCAAGAGCACGCTGCTGAAGTTGATCCACCTCGACGAGCGGCCCAGCCGCGGCGCGGTGCTGTTCGACGAACGCAACCTGCTCAAGGTGCGCGGCGGCAACATCCCGCGGCACCGCCGCGAGGTGGGCGCGGTCTACCAGGACCACCGCCTGCTGATGGACCGCAGCATCGCCGAGAACGTCGCGCTGCCGCTGATCCTGCGCGGTACACGCCGTGCCGAGATCGGCAAGCGGGTGCGCTCGGTGCTCGAACGCATGGGCCTGGGCCATCGCGAGAAGGCGCTGCCGTCGCAGCTGTCGGCCGGTGAGCAGCAGCGCGTCGGCATTGCCCGTGCCATCGTTGGCGAGCCCAAGCTGCTGGTCGCCGACGAACCGACCGGCAACCTCGATCCCACCCTCGCTGCGGAAATCATGGCGTTGTTCGCCGAGTTGCCCGAACGCGGCACCAGCGTGCTGGTGGTCAGCCACGATCTGGCCCTGCTGCGGCACATGCGCAAGCGCGTGCTGATCCTGGACCACGGTCGGCTGATCGACGACATCTCACCGCAGGACCTGGCCGAATGAGCGCACCGACCAACAAAGAAGCCGCGGCACCGTCGCGCCTCGGCGTGTGGCTGCATCACCACGGCCACAGCGTGGTGTTCAGCCTGGGCCGCGCCTGGCGCAAGCCGTGGGCGACGCTGCTCACGGTGATGGTCATGGCGCTCGCCCTGGCACTGCCGCTGGGCCTGTCGATCGCGCTGGACAACCTCAAGCACTTCGCCGGCAGCGTGCAGCAGTCGCGCGACATCAATCTGTTCCTGAAGACGTCCGTGGATGCCGCCGGCGCCAGCCAGGTGGCCGAGTCGCTGCGCGGGCGCGCCGATGTGTCGGCCGTGGCGCTGCGCACCCCGGCCGATGGCCTCGCCGAGCTGCGCGACAGCGCCGGGCTGGGCGAGGCGATCGACGCGCTCAACGACAATCCGCTGCCGACGCTGCTGATCGTGACGCCGGTGGCAGGCGCCGATGACGCGCGACTGGCGCAGTCGCTGGAAGGGCTGCCGCAGGCCGATCTGGTGCAGCACGACGCGCTGTGGCGCAAACGCCTGGATGCGTGGCTGGGCTTCGGCACCCGCCTGGTGCAGGTGCTGTCGGTGCTGCTGGGGCTGGGCGCGGCGCTGGTGGTCGGCAACACGGTGCGGCTGGACATCCAGGCGCGCCGCGACGAGATCGGCGTGCTGCAGCTGCTGGGCGCAAGCGATGGTTTCATCCGCCGCCCGTTCCTGTACCTGGGCGCGTGGTACGGCCTGGGCGCCGGTGCGATCGCGCTCGGCCTGATCGGCGTGGCCGGGCTGGCGTTGCGCCCGCCGCTGAGCGCGCTGTCGCAGAGCTACGGCAGCCCGTTTGTGCTGCATGGGCTGGACCTGTTGCATTCTTCGCTCGTGCTGGCCGGCACCGTGGTGCTGGGCTGGCTGGGCGCGTGGCTGGTGACGGGGCATTTCCTGCGCCAGACCCGTCCGACCGAAACCTGAGGCCCGCATGCGCCCGCAAGCCCTGAAGCACCTGGTCGACGACGCACCGCGCGTGATGGTCGTCGACGGCTCCAAGCTGGTCCGCAAACTGATCGCCGATGTGCTGCAGCGCGAGCTGCCGGCGGTGGACGTGGTGGGCTGCGCCAGCATCGAAGAGGCGCGCGCGGCATTGGCAGCCGGCCCGGTCAGTCTGGTCACCACCTCGCTGACGCTCAGCGACGGCGATGGGCTGGCACTGGCGCGGCTGGTACGCGAAACCGCGGGCCAGGCCTACGTGCCGGTGATCGTGGTGTCCGGTGACGCGCAGCAGCACCTGGAACAGCGCCGCTTCACCGAGTACGTCACCGACTATTTCGACAAGGCGTTGGGCCATGAGGCCTTGGCCACCTTCATCCGTGGCTACGTGCAGCCGGAGACGATTCCCGGCGCGACGATCCTGTACGTGGAAGACAGCCGGGTGGTCGCCGAGGCGACCAAGCGCATGCTGGAACGGCAGGGCCTGAACGTACTGCACGTGCTGACCGCCGAGGAAGCCTTTGCGCTGCTCACCGCCGAATCGCTGGGCCGCAGCAGCCACCGCATCGACCTGGTGCTGACCGACGTGACCCTCAAGGGCGAACTGAGCGGGCGCGATGTGGTGCAGCGCGTGCGGGTGGACTTTGGCTACGGCAAGCGCCGCCTGCCGGTGCTGGTGATGACCGGCGATGGCAATCCGCTCAACCAGTCCGGCCTGCTCCAGGCCGGTGCCAACGACCTGGTGCAGAAGCCGATCGAAGAACGGCTGCTGATCACCAAGGTGCTGTTCCAGCTGCGGCTGGCCCGACTCAACGAAAAACCCCTGGTGCGATGAACGACGACGTACAACCGAGCATCCAGCTCGAGCCGAGCTGGAAGGCGCGGGTCGGGGAGTGGCTGCTGCGACCGGAGATGCGCGAGCTGTCCGGCTTCCTGCGCCAGCGCAAGGCCGCCGGGGCACGGGTGTTCCCGCCCGGCCCGCAGATCTTCGCCGCGTTTGACGCCACGCCGTTCGAGCAGGTCAAGGTGGTCATCCTCGGCCAGGACCCGTACCACGGCGCCGGGCAGGCGCACGGCCTGAGCTTCTCGGTGATGCCGGGGGTGCCGGTGCCGCCGTCGCTGCTGAACATCTACAAGGAAATCGAGGCCGATCTCGGCCTGCCGCGTCCGGACCACGGCTGCCTGCTGCCGTGGGCGCAGCGTGGCGTGCTGCTGCTCAACGCCGTGCTGACGGTGGAGGAGGGCAATGCCGGCGCCCACCAGCGACGTGGCTGGGAAGGTTTCACCGACCATGTGGTGGACACGCTCAACCGCGAGCGCGAGGGTCTGGTGTTCGTGCTGTGGGGCGCCTACGCGCAACAGAAGGGCAAGGTGATCGACACGGGCCGGCACCGCGTGCTCAAGGCACCGCACCCCTCGCCGCTGTCGGCCCACCGTGGCTTCCTCGGCTGCCGGCATTTCTCGGCTGCCAACGAGTACCTGCGCCGGCGCGGGCACGGTGCCATCGACTGGTCGCTGCCGCCGCGCGCGCAGCTCGGGCTGGACTGAGCCAGTCGTTCAGCATTTCGATGATCGCGAGCGCCACCTGGCGTTTGCGCATGGGCATGCGACGCCACAACGACAGACTCCCGGGTTCCTGCGCAGCGCGCCGGATCAGCGGCAGGCGATGCGGCCAATGGCAGGTCGGTGCCGTCCTCGGGTCGCCCCGGTCACTGCCCGGCGGTTGATGAACGATGGGCAACCTTTTTTCAGATGAATGGGCGTGGTCCCGCGGGTCGTTCAGGCAAAAACGACGCCGTTTGCCGATGTTTTCATGGCAACTTGTTGAAATAAAAGCAATATTCTGTTGATTCGATGCCACTCGCCACTGTCATCATTTCGCGGTACGTTATCCGGGTTATCGGTGCCATCGTTGCATGAACGGAACGCTGGAACTTCTTTCTCCTTTAGCAGTCCAAGTTTCCGACTGCTAAGATGCCCCTTATGAGCCAGAACATGTCTACTGCCCTTGTGGCAAACAATCTCCCGATTCCCAGTGCGCTCGGTTCGCTGGACGCCTACATCGGTGCCGTGCACCAGATTCCGGTGCTGTCGGTCGATGACGAGCAGGACCTGGCCCGCCGCTTCCGCGACGAGCAGGACCTGGACGCCGCGCGCGAGCTGGTCCATTCCCATCTGCGCTTCGTGGTGCACGTGGCCCGTGGCTACAACGGCTACGGCCTGGCGCTGGGCGACCTGATCCAGGAAGGCAACATCGGCCTGATGAAGGCGGTGAAGCGCTTCGACCCGGACATGGGCGTGCGCCTGGTGTCCTTCGCGGTGCACTGGATCCGTGCGGAAATGCACGAGTTCATCCTGAAGAACTGGCGCATCGTCAAGGTCGCCACGACCAAGGCGCAGCGCAAGCTGTTCTTCAACCTGCGCAAGTCCAAGACGCGCCTGGGCTGGATGAACGCGGCCGAAGTCAGCGCGGTCGCCAAGGACCTGAACGTGTCCGAGCGCGAAGTGCTGGAAATGGAATCGCGCCTGTCCGGTCGCGACATCGGTTTCGACGCGTCCAGCGATGACGACGACGACCATGCGCCGCCGTCGCCGGCCGCGTATCTGATGGCCAATGACGAAGATCCGTCGATGGCCTACGAGCGCGCCGACAGCGAAGACAACCAGCTGCAGCTGCTGCGCGAAGGCCTGGCCGAGCTGGATGCACGTTCGCGCGACATCATCCGCCGTCGCTGGCTGGACGCGGACAGCAAGGTGACGCTGCAGGAACTGGCTGACGAATACGGCGTTTCCGCCGAACGTATCCGTCAGGTCGAAGCAAACGCGCTGAAGAAGATGAAGGCGCTGTTTACCGCGTAACGCGGGCTGCACGGTGTTGCATTGAAAAGCCCGGCCAATGCCGGGCTTTTTTGTGTAATGGCCTTTCCAGCATCAAAGCGCAGAGCGCCTCAACCGCGTTCGCGCACCACGGCGCGCCAGCCGATGTCGTTGCGATGGAACTCGTTGGCCCACGTCACCGCCGCCACACCTGCGTAGGCATTGGCCTGCGCGTCGCCCACGCTGTCGCCCAGCGCCGCCACGCACAGCACCCGGCCGCCCGCGCTGAGCACCTGGCCCTGCGCGTCAAGCGTCGTGCCGGCATGGAACACCTTGGCCGTCGAAGGCACCTGATCCAGCCCGTGGATCACATCGCCGGTGATCGGTGCCTCGGGGTAGGGCGCAGCCGCCATCACCACGCCCAGCGACGGGCGCGGGTCCCACTGGGCCTGCACGGCGTCCAGGCGCGCATCGATGGCCGCTTCGACCAGATCCACCAGGTCCGACTGCAGGCGCAGCATCACCGGCTGCGTTTCCGGATCGCCGAAGCGGACGTTGAATTCGATCACCTTCGGCGCGCCGCCAGCATCGATCATCAGCCCGGCATAGAGGAAGCCGGTGAACGGAATGCCGTCGGTGATCATGCCCTGTACGGTCGGGTTGACCACCTCGCGCATCACCCGCGCATGCACCTCGTCTGTGACCACCGGTGCCGGCGAATAGGCACCCATGCCGCCGGTGTTCGGGCCGGTATCGCCGTCGCCCACGCGCTTGTGGTCCTGCGAGGTGGCCATCGGCAATGCGGTGCGGCCGTCCACCATCGAGATGAAGCTGGCTTCCTCGCCATCGAGGAACTCCTCGATCACCACGCGGGCACCGGCATCGCCGAAGGCGTTGCCCGAGAGCATGTCGCGCACCGCGTCTTCGGCCTCGGCCAGGGTCATCGCCACGATCACGCCCTTGCCGGCGGCCAGACCATCGGCCTTGACCACGATCGGCGCGCCCTTTTCGCGGAGATAGGCCAGGGCCGGCTCCACCTCGGTGTGCACCGCATAGAAGGCGGTCGGAATGCCGTGGCGGGCCAGGAAGTCCTTGGCGTACGCCTTGCTGCCTTCCAGCTGCGCGGCGGCGGCGGTGGGCCCGAAGATGCGGTGACCCGCCGCGCGGAAGCGGTCGACCACGCCGGCCACGAGCGGTACTTCGGGGCCGACCACGGTCAGCGCCACGCCCTCGGCGGCGGCCAGCGCGAGCAGGCCGTCCAGGTCGGTGATCTTGACCGGCATGTTGCGGCACTTGGTTTCGGTGGCGGTACCGGCATTGCCGGGGGCGACCAGCACTTCGGTCACCTTCGTCGACTGGGCCAGCTTCCAGGCCAGGGCGTGTTCACGGCCGCCAGCGCCGATGACCAGGATCTTCAATGCACTTCTCGCGTAAGGGGGGGCAGACCGGCGATTTTACGCGGTGCCGGTGCCGGGTGCATGGCACGGTCGCCCGGCCACGCGCCGGTCAGCTGCCGCCGCAGTCGTCCCGCTGCAGCGCCTCGGGCACCTGGTAGGCCCGCGTTGCCGGGTCGAACATCAACTGGTGGAACTCATGCGCCGCCCCGGCGCAGTCCTGGCCGCGGCCACGCACGGTGATCGGCCAGTAGCCGTCCACGGGCGCCTGCTGCTCCACCGTCGTGTTGAAGTCGATGTTGAAGACCGTGCCGTCGCAGTCGTCCGGATCGCTGTCGCAGTCGTAGCGGGTCAGGTTGTCGAGATGGTCGCGGTAGCGGGCCACCTCGCGCAGGCGGTTGCTGTGCAGGGCGACGTAGCTGCGGTCGACCAGCGAACCGCCGCGGCCATTCCAGCGCTGGGTGAGGTGGAAGGCGGGGCGCTGCGGCCCCAGCGTTGCGACCTGCACCGTACCGGGAACGCCATCGCTGCCGGCGTTGACCTGCAGGCGCTGGTCCACCACCAGCAGCGGCCACGGCTGGCTGTCGCCGGCGACGCCGCGCTCGCCGTCGCGCAGTACGAACAGGTCGACCCGTCCCGGTTCGACGGTCGCCGCATCCTCGATGGTCTGGCAGACCGCCAGCAGGGTGTGGGCCTGGTCATCGACCGTCACGTTGCGGCGGGCGCAGACCGCGCGCTCCACCGGCCGCATCGCCACCACCTCGGTGTCTTCCCAGCGGTCCTTCCAGGCGCCGTCCAGGCGCGCCCTGGCGCCATAGCGCTGGTGCAGGAAGGTCAGCAGGCGCGCGTCGGCATCGCCGCTGGCCATCACCGTCTCCACGATCGGGGCGGTGGTATCCAGCCGGGGTTTCGCCGTTTCCTGCACGGCCGGCACCTCCTTGCCGCACCCGGCCAGCAGGGCCACCGCCAGCGCGATGCAGGCGGGTGGAGCAGTGCGGTGGATGCCGGTTGTTGTCATGGTCATGGTGACGTCATCAGGAGAGGGCGCTGCCCTGCAGCGTAGTACCTACTCGCGGCAGTGTTCGCGCAGCAACGCGTCCGGGATCGGGTAGGCGCCTTTGGCCGGGTCGTACACCAGGCGGTAGTGCTCGTCGGTGGGGCCGGTGCATTCGGGTCCCTGGCCACGCACATCCAGCGCCGCGTAGCCGTCCTGCAGTGCCTGCATGTCCGCCGTCACGCTGAAATCGATGTCGAACAGCCGGTTGCCGCAGGCGGTCGGGTCTTCGTCGCAGTCGTACGCGCTGTCGTTGTCGATGTGGTCGCGGAAGCTGGCGACCGGGGTGAGGCGGGTGTCGTGCAGGGCGACGTAGGTGCGCGATACCAGCGAATAGCCCTGCCCGTACCAGCCATCGGTGATGCGGAACGCCGGCCGCTCGGGCCCCAGCGTATCGATCGCCACGGTGCCGGGCATGCCGCGCATGCCCGAGTACATCAACAGGTGCTCGGCCACCCGCACCAGCGGGCGGGAAGCGGTACCAGGCGCCGCCTCGCCATCGCGCAGGACGTACAGGTCGATCCGTCCCGGTTCGACGCTGGCCGCGTCTTCGAGGGTCTGGCAGACCGCCACGAGATGATGCGGCTGCCCGGTCACTGCCACCGTCTGCCGGGCGCACAGGCGACGCTCCACCGGGCGCGTGGCGTCCTGGTCGGGGTCGTCCCACTGGTCCTTCCACGCCGTGTCCAGCGTGGCCTTGGCGCCGTAGCGGTCGTGCAGGAAGGCGAGCAGGCGTTGATCGTCGTCGACCGGCTCGGCAGGCGCCGGTGTGGCCGCTGCGTGGCTGTCGAGCCGACGCGCCGGTTTGCCCGGATCGGCCGGCGTGGCATCACCACAGCCGGCCAGCAGTACCGTCAGCGCCGCACCCAGCCAGGGGCGGGGGGCGCGGCGGTCGACATTCCCTGTCGTGGTCATCGTGACGTCAGTGGCGGAAGTGGCGCACGCCGGTGAACACCATCGCCAGGCCGTGCTCGTCGGCTGCGGCGATCACCTCGTTGTCGCGCATCGAGCCGCCCGGCTGGATCACCGCCTTGATGCCGGCGGCCGCAGCGGCATCGATGCCGTCGCGGAACGGGAAGAAGGCATCGGAGGCCATCACCGACCCGTCCACCGCCAGGTTCGCATCGGCCGCCTTGATGCCGGCGATGCGGGCCGAGTAGACCCGGCTCATCTGGCCGGCGCCGACACCGATGGTGCGGTTGTCCTTGGCGTAGACGATGGCGTTGGACTTGACGAACTTGGCCACCTTCCAGGCAAACAGCAGGTCGGCAAACTGCTTGTCGGTGGGCGCGAGCTTGCTGACCACGGTCAGCTCATCGCGCGCCATGCCGCGGTTGTCGGCGCTCTGCACCAGCAGGCCCGAGCCGATGCGCTTGGTGTCGTAGTTGTTGCGGCCATCGCCATGCGGAATGCGCAGCACGCGCACGTTGGCCTTCTTCTGCGCGTACTCGAGCGCGGCCGGTTCGTAGTCCGGGGCGATCAGCACTTCGACGAACTGGCGGTCCAGGATCACCTTGGCAGTGGCAGCGTCGAGCGGTCGGTTGAAGGCGATGATGCCGCCGAACGCGCTGGTCGGATCGGTCGCGTAGGCCAGCTCGTAGGCATCGCCGTTGCCGGCGCCCACAGCCACGCCGCACGGGTTGGCGTGCTTGACGATCACGCAGGCCGGCGCGTCGAACTGACGCACGCATTCCCACGCGGCATCGGCATCGGCCAGGTTGTTGTAGCTCAGTTCCTTGCCCTGCAGCTGCTGGAAGGTGGCCAGCGTGCCCGGCACCGGGTGCAGGTCGCGGTAGAACGCGCCGCTCTGGTGCGGATTCTCGCCGTAGCGCAGGTCCATCACCTTCACGAAACTGCTGTTCATCTGCGCCGGGAACTCGGTGCGCACCGGCACGGCCGCCTCGGTGCTGGCCACAGCGGACAGATAGTTGCTGATGGCCGCATCGTACTGGGCCACGCGGTTGAACGCGGCTACGGACAAGGCAAAACGCTTGCCGGCCGACAACCGGCCCTCGTGGGCGTCCAGCTCGGCGAGCAGCTCGGCGTACTGCGACGGGTCGGTCGCCACCGCGACGCGCGCGAAGTTCTTGGCTGCCGAACGCAGCATCGCCGGGCCACCGATGTCGATGTTCTCCACCGCCTCGTCGAGCGTGCAGCCGGCTTTGGCGGTCACCGCCTCGAACGGATACAGATTCAACACCAGCAGGTCGATCGCGTCGATGCCGTGTTCGGCCATCACGGCCTCGTCCAGCCCGGCGCGGCCGAGCAGGCCGCCGTGGACCCGCGGATGCAGGGTCTTGACCCGGCCATCCATCATTTCCGGGAAGCCGGTGACATCGGCCACGTCCTTGACGGCCAGGCCGGCGTCGCGGATCGCCTTGGCGGTGCCGCCGGTCGACAGCAGCTCGACGTTGCGGGCGGCGAGGGCGCGGGCCAGGTCGATCAGGCCGGTTTTGTCGGAAACGGACAGCAGGGCCCGGCGCACGGGCAGCAGATCGGAACTCATGGGGGCAGGAGATCGAAGCGGAGCGGGTGCATATTGTAGGCTCCCCGGCATCCGCCATGAACCACAGGACAGGGAATCGTGTCGATCTATGCGTTGAAGGGACGCTTCCAGGCCCTGCTGCGGCCCGCCGTAGCCGGCCTGTACCGGGCCGGGGTCACCGCCAACGTGGTCACGCTGGCGGCGGCGGTGGTCTCGCTGGCCGTGGCCGCCGCCGTGTACGTGTGGGGCCCGTCGCAGCCAATGGGGTATCTGGCGCTGCCGGTGTGGATGCTGCTGCGCATGGCGCTCAATGCCGTGGATGGCATGCTTGCCCGCGAATTCGGGCAGCAGTCGCGGCTGGGTGCCTATCTCAATGAACTCTGCGACGTCATCGCCGACGCGGCGCTGTATCTGTCGCTGCTGAGTCTGCCCGGGGTAGCCTCCGCTGCCCTGTGGACATTGGCGTGGCTGGCGGCGGTTTGCGAGTACGCTGGCGTCCTGGGCCTGATGGTGGGGGCAAGCCGTCGCTATGACGGTCCAATGGGCAAAAGCGATCGCGCGTTCGTGATCGGCGTGACAGGATTGTTGTTGGCCCTGGGCTGGATCGCAGCGCCAGGGGTGACCTGGATCGCGTGGGCAGCGGCCGCCTTGTGCGCGTGGACCACACTGCGCCGGGTAAGGACAGGATTGGCGGAGGCCGGCTGACCCAGCCGGCAGCCGATCAACGGCGGATTCCGCCGGATGCACAACGGAGTGATGCATGCGCGCACAGCAACACCTGCAGTTCCACAGTTTCGATGCACAGCCGCTGTTCTACCGGCATTGGCCCGCCACCGACCCGACTCCGGCCTCACCCCGGCGCGCGCTGGTGCTGCTGCATCGCGGGCACGAGCATTCCGGGCGCGTGGCGCACCTGGTGGACGAGCTGGACCTGCCCGGGATGGACGTGTTCGCCTGGGATGCCCGCGGCAACGGCCAGTCGCCTGGTGCACGCGGCGATGCGCCCGGCTTCGACGCGCTGGTGCGTGACCTGGACAGCTTCATCGCGCACCTGCACGACCATCACGGCATCGCCGTGGAAGACATCGCCATCATCGCCCAGAGCGTGGGCGCGGTCGTCGCCGCGACCTGGGTTCATGACTATGCGCCGCCGCTGCGTGCGCTGGTGCTCGCCTCGCCGGCATTCAAGGTGAAGCTGTACGTGCCGTTCGCGCGCCCCGGGCTGGCGCTGATGCAGAAACTGCGCGGCAACTTCTTCGTCAATAGTTACGTCAAGCCGCAGTGGCTCACCCACGACGCGGAACGGGTGGCCAGCTACCGCACCGACCCGCTGATCACCCGGCCGATTTCGGTGCGCGTGCTGCTGGGGCTCTACGAAGCGGCCGACCGCGTGGTCGGCGACGCACAGGCAATCACCGTGCCGACCCAGCTGCTGGTTTCGGGCGCGGATTTCGTGGTCCATCGCGCGCCGCAGGACCGCTTCTACGAGCGCCTGCGTTCACCGATCAAAGAGCGCCACCTGCTGCCCGGCTTCTTCCATGACACCCTTGGCGAGCGCGACCGCGCCCCGGCCGTGGCCGCCATCCGCCGCTTCATCGGCGAGCGCTTCGCCGCGCCGCTGGTACGGCCCAGCCTGCGCAACGCGCATCGCCACGGCCCCACCTTCGATGAGGCCGAGGTGCTGGCGTGGCCCCCGCAGCGCAACAGCCTGAAGGATCTGTACTGGCGCTTCACCCGCGCCGGCCTGCGCGTTGGCGGGCGCCTGTCCGAGGGCATCGCGCTGGGCCTGGAGACCGGCTTCGATTCGGGCAGCACGCTGGACTACATCTACCGCGACCAGGCACGCGGGCGCGGTCCGCTGGGCCGGTTCGTTGATCGCAACTACCTCGACGCCATCGGCTGGCGCGGCATCCGCGTGCGCCGCACCCACGTGCGCGAGCTGCTGCAGCTGGCGGCGCTGCGCCTGCGTGGCGAAGGCCGGCCGGTGCGCGTGCTCGACGTGGCCGCCGGCCACGGGCGCTATGATCTGGATGCACTGGCCCAGGGCGAACAGCGCGCCGATGCGATCCTGCTGCGCGATTTCAGCGAGCGAAACGTGGTTGAAGGCCGCGCGCTGATCGAGGCGTTCGGCGCGGCCGACATCGCCCGCTTCGAGCAGGGCGATGCCTTCGATGCCGATGCGCTGGCCGCGATGCCGGACACGCCGACGCTGTCGATCGTGTCGGGCCTGTATGAACTGTTCGCCGACAACGACGCGGTGGCGCGCTCGCTGCAGGGCATCGCTGCCGCCATGCGCGAGGGCGGCTACCTCGTGTACACCGGTCAGCCGTGGCACCCGCAACTGGAGTTCATCGCCCGCGCGCTGACCAGCCACCGTGCAGGCGCGGCCTGGGTGATGCGCCGCCGCACCCAGCAGGAGATGGACGAACTGGTGCGCCTGGCCGGATTCGAGAAGGTCACCCAGCGCATCGACCGCTTCGGCATCTTCACCGTGTCGCTGGCGCGCCGGGTGGGCCATGACTGAGGGCGGGCGTCCCTGGCGGCGCGCGCTGCTGTGGCTGGCCCTGCTGGGGCCGTTCTTCTTCCTCAGCTATGGCTTCGCCAATGCGATGGCCGCGCGCCTGCCGTTCGTGCCGTCGATCGTGTTCGACTGGGAAGCGCGCATTCCGTTTCAGGCCTGGACCATCGTGCCCTACTGGTCCATCGACCTGTTCTACGTGGCGTCCTTCTTCGTCTGCACCCAGCGCGCCGAGCTGGACGCGCACGCGCGCCGGCTGCTGACCGCGCAGCTGCTGTCGGTGGCGTGCTTCCTGCTGTGGCCCCTGCGCTTCAGCCTGGAGCGGCCCGACACCGGTGGCGTGTTCGGCTGGTTGTTCGATGTGCTGCTGGGCTTTGACAAGCCGTTCAACCAGGCGCCGTCGCTGCACATCGTGCTGCTGGTGGTGCTGTGGGTTCGCTTCCAGCAGCACCTGCACGGTCTGTGGCGGACCGCGCTGCATGTCTGGTTCGCATTGATCGGGCTGTCGGTGCTGACCACCTGGCAGCATCACTTCATCGACGTGCCCACCGGCGTGGCGGTGGGCTGGCTGTGCGTGTGGCTGTGGCCGCTGCAGGGGTCATCACCGCTGCGGCACTGGCAGTGGGCACGCGAGCCCACGCGCTGGCGGCTGGCCGTGCTGTACCTGGCCGGCAGCGCCGGCTGTGCGGCCCTGGCGTGGGCCGTGGGCGGGTGGGCGATGTGGCTGGCGTGGCCGGCCCTGTCGCTGCTGCTGGTGGCGCTGGCGTACGCCGGCCTGGGGATCGCCGTGTTCCAGAAGCAGGAGGACGGGCGGCTGAGCATGGCCGCGACCTGGCTGCTGGCGCCGTACCTGGGTGCCGCCTGGCTCAATGCGCGCTGGTGGACACGACGCGCGCCGCAGCCACAGCTGGTGATCGACGGGGTGTGGCTGGGCCGGCTGCCGGACGCCGATGCCACGCTGACGGTGGCAACCGTGGTGGATGTGTGCGCCGAGCTGCCGTTCCGCACGCGGGTGCGGCATTACCGCAGCGTGCCGATGCTCGATCTGGCCACGCCATCGCCGGCCGCGCTGCGTCAGGCCGCCGATGCCATCGCGCATGGCCGCCGGCGCGGCGAGGTGCTGGTGTGCTGCGCACTGGGCTATTCGCGCAGCGCCGCTGCCGTGGCCACCTGGCTGTGCCGCAGCGGCCATACCGCCAGCGCCGATGCCGCCATCACCCTGCTGGCACAGGACTGCCCGCGGATCGTGCTGCACGCACGCCACCGCCGGGCGATTGAACAGGCGGTGCGCGAGGGCGCCGCCAATGGGCAGACACAGGTGAATGCATGAGCATGCTGTTCCAACTGCGGGTGATGACCGCCGTACTGCGCCAGGCACGCCTTGCGGCGGTGATATCCACCCTGCTGGCTGCCGCCGCGCTGCTGCTGGCAAGCGTGTCGTCCCCTGGCCTGGTGGCCATGACACTGGCGCTGGCCTCGCTGCTGGCTGCGGGGGTGCAGGCGTATTACGCCGCCCGCGTCGGTTTCGATGCGGCGCTGCTGGAGGCCATGCAGGCCTGCCATCCGGATGCCGCCCCCGGTGTGATCGACGATGTCCTGCAGAAGCTGGGCCTGCGTGACGCGTCGGCGACCAGCCGCGGCTGGCAGGCACGCTGGCAGGGCATGCGCCGGCTGATGCGCTGGCAGCTGCTCGCGCTCGGCGCGCAGGCGGTGCTGCTGCTGGCGGCACACCTGTGCCGGTGGGTGCCGTGGTGATCGCCGACCTGATCGCCCGCGGCTGCAGTGGCGCGATCCGCACGCTGACCGGCGCGCGGGCGTTGTGGCAGGGCTGTGCGCCGTCGAGCGACCACCGCGTGTACTACGGCAACCACGCCAGTCACGGTGACTTCGTGCTGATCTGGTCGGCGCTGCCGATCACGCTGCGCCGCCAGGTGCGGCCGGTGGCCGCGGCCGACTACTGGCAGCGCGATGCCCTGCGCCGCTACCTGATCCATGCCGTGTTCAACGGCGTGCTGATCGAGCGCGATGCGGCCAAGCGCGAGCACGACCCCATCGCCTGTCTGTGCCAGGCGGTGGACGAGGGCAACTCGCTGATCCTGTTCCCCGAGGGTACCCGCAACACCGACGAGGGCGTGCTGCCGTTCAAGAGCGGCATCTACCATCTGGCGCGGCAACGCCCGGAGCTGGAGTTCGTGCCGGTGTGGATCGACAACCTCAAGCGGGTGATGCCCAAGGGCCGCTGGCTGCCGTTGCCGCTGCTGTGCACCACTACGTTCGGCGAACCGCTGCGGCTGAAGGCCGACGAAGACAAGGACCGCTTCCTGGAGCGGGCCCGGCTGTCGCTGCTCGCGTTGGACCCGCAGCCACGCAGGCACCGCGCATGACCGTGTTCCAGGTGTTGTCCACCGACGTGGCCCAGCTGTCCACGCACGCGCAGACCCGGCTGCTGTTTGCCGGCATCGCCGCCGTGCTGGTGGTGGCCACGGTGATCGCCGAGACCCTGCGCTGGCGTGCGCGGCATGCGCCCAGCCCGGTGCTGGCCAACCTGGTCTCGCGCATCCGCGCCTGGTGGGTGATGGCCGCCGTGGTGGCGCTGGCGTTCTTCTTCGGGCGTACCGGCGTGGTGGTGCTGTTCGCGGTGGTGTCGCTGTTCGCCCTGCGCGAGTTCATCACCCTTACGCCGACCCGGGCCGGCGACTACTACGCGCTGCTGGCGGCGTTCTACATCGTGCTGCCCTGGCAGTACTGGCTGGTGTGGACCGACTGGTACGGCCTGTACACGCTGCTGATCCCGGTCTATGCGTTCCTGTTCCTGCCGATCCTGGCCACCATCGGTGGCGACACCACCGACTACCTGGAGCGCACGTCCAAGGTGCAGTGGGGCCTGATGATCTGCGTGTTCTGCATTTCCCACGTGCCGGCGCTGCTGAACCTGCGCCTGGCCGGTGTGGAACCGGCGCGCAACCTGCTGCTGTTCGCCTTCCTGGTGATCGTGGTGCAGTCCTCGGATGTGCTGCAGTACGTGTGGGGCAAGCTGATCGGGCGGCGGTTGATCGCGCCGAAGCTGTCGCCGTCCAAGACCGTGGAGGGGTTCATCGGCGGGGTACTGTCGGCCAGCGCGCTGGGCGCGGCACTGTGCTGGCTGACCCCGTTCACGCCGTGGCAGGCGTTCGGCATGTCGCTGGTGGTCAACCTGATGGGCTTCTGGGGCGGCCTGGTGATGTCGGCGATCAAACGCGACCGCGGCATCAAGGACTGGGGCCACATGATCGAGGGCCACGGCGGCATGCTCGACCGGCTGGATTCGGTGTGCTTCGCTGCGCCGGTGTTCTTCCACCTGGTGCGGTACTTCTGGAGCGGTTGATCCGCGTACCGGCCACGGGTCGGTATCCGCCGCGAGAGACGGATCGACACCGGCTCAGGTGGTGATGCCGTATTCCTTGAGCTTCTTGCGCAGTGTGGCGCGGTGGATGCCCAGCATCGCAGCGGCGCGGCTCTGGTTGCCTTCGCAGTGGTTGAGCACCTCCACGAACAGCGGAATCTCCATTTCACGCAGGACGATCTCGTAGACATCGTCGGCATCACAGCCATCCAGGTCCCGCAGGTACCGCCTCACCGACTGGGCTACATGTTCGCGCAGCGGTGGCTTGGGAGCGCCACGACTGGTGTCAGGACGAGGAAGGACAGCGTTCAAGGAGGATCCCGATGCAGGAGCCGGGGCGGACAACAGCCCTCGGCGGAATGATGATGGGGCCAGTCTACCGTGTGCGCCCGCAGGCTGCCACGCCGAACCGGACGAACGGCAGGGTCACAGGAACTCGAATGTGAATGCGACGGTCGATGCCGCAGGCTCGCGGACACGGAAGGCGATGCGCGCGCTCTGTCCCGGCTCCAGCACGTGGCCGCTGGCGTTGGCGGCGCCCAGGTAGTCGGCCGGCGCGAACTCGCCGGTGCCGATCAGGCGGCCATCGGCATCGGACAGCGACAGACGCAGCGCAGGCCATGCCTGTGCCCAACGTGCATCGTTACGGAAGCTGGCCTGCACCTGCAGCGCACCCGGTTGTCCGGGTACAGGGCGGACATCGCGGCTGATCATGCTGAACGCTGCCGGTTCGCGCCACGCCGGCAACGTACAGCGCAGCACGCTGCACAGGCCGGCGATCCACGGGCGCGTACCGGCATCGGCCGCCAACCGGGCGCGGTCGGCCACCGCGATCTGCAACAGCAGCATCACACCAAGGCCGGCGACCAGGCCCCATTGCCAGCGCGGCGTACGCAGGCGCGCACGGGGCGCCTGCAGGAAGCTCGGTGCGGTGGCGAGCGGCGCATCGTCGGCGCTCGCACCGGCCGTCAGCGCGTCGTCAGCCGGCGTTGCATCGGCCTCAACAACGGGCTCCGCGTCGGTCTCCGCATCGACTTCGGCGGGCGGTATCGCGATCTGCGGCAATGCGTCGCCCCACGGCGTGTCGCCGGTGCTGGCGGCGGTGTCGTCATCGGCACGACCATCAGCCGGCGCCGGCGGAAGGCCGTCGTCCACGGGCGCGGCGTCCTGCGCAGGGCGCAGGAAGGTGGCAAGCGGACGTCGCGGAGGCTGCGTGGGCTCGGACATGGGCGCGGGACCGGGCGAAGGACGCCTTATTCAAGCACGGCGGGTGCCGGTGATGCGCATCCAGTCCTCGTCCTGGGCCACTTCCAGCGCCTCGAACCACGGCGCGTAACGCTCCAGCAGTTCGCCTTCCTGGCCGTGCAGGATGCCCGACAGCGCAATGCAGCCACCGGGCGCGACGCGCGCAGCCAGCACCTCGGCCAGGGCGTCCAGTGCCGAGGCCAGAATGTTGGCCACCACCACCGGGTAGGTGGCCGGCGGTTCGTCGGCCGGCAGGTACACCGCGATGCGGTCCTGGAGGCCGTTGCGCTCGGCGTTGTCGCCGGTGGCGATCACGGCCTGCGGATCGTTGTCCACGCCCACGGCGCGGGCGGCGCCGAGTTTCAGTGCGGCCAGCGCCAGGATCCCCGAGCCGCAGCCGAAGTCGAGCACGGTCTGGCCATCCAGCGCGCCCTCGGCGGCCAGACCGTCGAGCCAACGCAGGCACAGCGCGGTGGTCGGGTGGGTGCCCGAGCCGAAGGCCAGGCCCGGGTCCAGCCGCACCACGGCCGCGTCGTCGGCCTGCGCGGCCTCGGGCAGGTCATGGTTCCAGGGCACGATCCAGGTGCGCTCGCCGAACGCCATCGGCTGGAACTGGTCCAGCCAGGCGCGTTCCCAGTCTTCGTCCTGGACCGCACGGAAGCTGGCGTTGCCCCAGTCCAGACCCGGGTCGAACGCATCCAGCGCGGCCAGCAGGGCCAGCGCGTTGGTATCGGCCGGGAACAGCGCGGTCAGCACCAGGTCGTTCCACAGCGGGGTCTCGCCCACGCCGGGTTCCAGGATGGCCTGCTCGTTGCTGGTGTCGGCGTCGGCATCGAGCAGGGTCACCGCCAGCGCACCGACGTCGTCCAGCGCATTCTCATAGCGGGGCTGCGTGGTTTCGGTGCAGCGGAGGGTGAGTTCCAGGAAGGGCATGGGGGCGAGGCCTGCGGAAAACCGTGCATGCTAGACCATTGCGCGCGGGCGGTCCCGGCGTGCCGATCGCGACGTCGTCTCCCGAGTGGCTGAGATGCTGGCCGGGTGCCGGTTCAGACAGCCGCCAATGCGCTTGCTAAACTGGGCATTCCGTTGTCGGCCACTGGCAGTCCCGGCGTTCGTTCATGGCGCTTGTTCCTACCCTGAAAACCTGGCTGCTGGTCGTGCCTGCCCTGGCGCTGCTCGGGGTGGTGGGCTATCGCGCGGGCGATCGGGTGCGGCATGCCGACCGTCCCGGCGCGGACATGATCGATGCGTCCGCATCGGCGTCGCCGTCGATCCCTGTCGAAGCGCGGCAGCTGGCGCGCCGCTTGCTGGTGAACGAACGCGGCAACGCGATCGCCTCCGGGCTGCCGCTGGACATCCGCGCCGACATCGAAGGCGATACCGATCTGTACGCCTACGCCCAGCGCCTGCAGCTGCAGGCCGCCAACGGCAACGCCGAGGCGGCATGGATGGTCAGCCGGGTGTACGACTACTGCGCGCTGTATGCGATGGACCCCGGCGGTTACCAGCTGGACAACACCGTGCTGTCCGGGCTGGGCATGAAGGCCTCTGTCGGCATGGTGCAGGCGCGCGAACGCGTGGCACGCCGCTGCACGGGCTTTGTCAGCAGCGACAATCTCGGGCGCCAGCTGATTCTTGCCCAGCGCATGCGGGCGGCCAAGGCCGGCAACCTGGCTGCCGAAGCCTCGCTGTTCTCCGAAGGCAAGGCGCTGGATGATTCGCCGGGCTATCGGCGCGGGCTGGTCGAGCGGGTGCTCGATTCGCGCGACCCGGAAGCCTACATGGCCCTGGCCTCGGGCATGGGCCAACGTGCCAGCGGCGACGCGGCGCTGCAGGGCCTGGTGGCCGGGGACCAGTTCAGCGAACTGGCCTGGCGCCTGGCAGCCTGCGAGCTGGGCATGGCGTGCGGGCCGGACAGTGTGTTGATGAACAATTTCTGCGCGAACGGAGGGATTTGTTCGCAGGACGGTGGGCAGGACTTTGCCACTTTCGTGTATGACGCCGCGGTATCGCGGCAAGGTGCGGGGAAAATGAAAGCGTTGGTGGAACAGCTGATCAAGCAGAGGAAAGGGCGATGAACTACCGTCGATTCCTGCATGGCGCCAAGTTCTGGTTCTGGGTGGTGTTGTTTGTCGCCTACTCGGCTGGCGCAGTGGGCCTGGTGATGATCGATACCTACGATGATCGATACCGGAGCCTGTCCAAGGTGCAGTTGACCTCGGTGAAGGCCGACGCCGACGTGCGTCGCGCCGGTGCCAGCCAGGTGGCCGCGGTGTACCGCGCGCAGAGCGGCATGCCGTTCGCGTCGCTGCCGGCCGGCAGCACCTTCCAGGTGGTGTGGCCGGACGGCTCCACCGAAACGATGGTGATCATGGACCCGACCTCCTCGTTGGGCGTGGAACCGGTCAGGAACACCCAGATCACGGCCGCAGACCGCAGCCGTTGATGCCTGAGGGCGAGGGCGCGCCACGCCAGGGCGCCCAGCGTGTACACGCGCGCCTGGTGGTGCTGCCGGGCCTGGATGCCACCGGTACCCAGCACGGCGCGTTCACCGCTGCGATGCAGCGGCACGGCATCGACACCACGGTGATCGCCTATCCGGTGGATCGCGCGGTGGGCTACGACGTACTGGCCGATATCGTGCAGGCGGCTCTGCCCCGGGACGAGGACTATGTGCTGCTCGGCGAGTCGTTCTCCGGCCCGTTGGCCCTGAGGCTCGCCGCTGCCCATCCGGCGCGTCTGCGCGGCCTGGTTCTTTCCACGACGTTCGCGCGCTCGCCCTGGTATGCGTGGCGTCGTCTGCAATCGCTTCTGTACTGGGCACCGGTACGCACGCTGCCGATGGGCGCGCTGTCCTGGCTGCTGCTGGGGCGCTGGAGCAGTGCCGCGCTGCGCGAAGCGCTGCGGGCTGCCCTGTCCCGCGTCCAGGCCGATGTGCTGCGCACGCGCGCGGTGGCCGCCCTGGGGGTCGATGTCGGCGCCTGCGCTGCTGCACTGCGCATACCAGCGCTGTGCCTGCATGCCGTTGATGACCGCCTGCTGCCGTCACGCTGCCAGCGCCACCTGTCCGCGCTGCTGCCGGCGCAGGACACCGTCTGGCTGGAGGGCCCGCACCTGCTGCTGCAGGCGCGCCCGGATGCCGCTGCCGAGGCGATCGCCACGTTCGTCGCCACCGTGTCCTGACGCGACGTTCTCCCGCGGCGCTCGGGTATCTGACGCATCAACGCGCCGCCTGCGGGGGTGGCTGCGGTGTTCTGGGCGGCGATCTTTGCCGGACGTTCAACCGCATGGACCCGGTCGATATGCAGACCCGTCTGCGCGCTGCACTGGAGAAGGCCGAGGCAGAGGCCAGGGCAGGCCGCCGACGATGCCTGCAAGGCGACGGCGCACGCCGCGCTGTGGCGGCGGCCCGGAGACCAGGCAAACAAAAAGGCGGGGAGATCCCCGCCTTTCTGTGGTGTTGCATGACGCCGTCGATCAGGTCAACGCGATCGACTTGTTCTTGCGTTCGGCCAGGCGCTTTTCCAGATAGTGGATGTTCTGGCCACCGGCCTGGAAGCCCTTGTCGCGCATGATGCGCTGCTGCAGCGCGACGTTGGTCTTGATGCCGTCCACGACCAGTTCGCTCAGCGCCACGCGCATGCGCGCGATCGCGGTCTCGCGATCCGGGCCGTGCACGATCAGCTTGCCGATCATCGAGTCGTAGTTCGGCGGCACGCGGTAGCCACTGTAGATGTGGGTATCCACGCGCACGCCGGGGCCACCCGGCGGATGGAAGGCGGTGATCTGGCCCGGGCTCGGCACGAAGGTTTCGGCGTCTTCGGCGTTGATGCGGCACTCGATCGCGTGGCCGGTCAGCACCACGTCGCTCTGCTTGATGCTCAGCTTCTGGCCGGCGGCGATGCGCAGCTGCTCGCAGACCAGGTCGATGCCGGTCACCATCTCCGTCACCGGATGTTCCACCTGCACGCGGGTGTTCATTTCGATGAAGTAGAAACGGCCGTCTTCGTACAGGAACTCGAAGGTGCCCGCGCCGCGGTAGCCGATACGGATGCAGGCTTCCACGCAGACCTTGCCGATCTGCTCGCGCAGTTCAGCGGTGATGCCCGGTGCCGGTGCTTCTTCCACCACCTTCTGGTGGCGGCGCTGCATCGAGCAGTCGCGCTCGCCGAGGTGGATGGCGTTGCCCTGGCCATCGGCCAGCACCTGGATCTCCACGTGGCGCGGATTCTCCAGGAACTTCTCCATGTACACCTGGTCGTTGCTGAAAGCGGCCTTGGCTTCGGACTTGGTGGTCTCGATGGCGGCCTTCAACGAGGCCTCGGCATGCACCACGCGCATGCCGCGACCGCCACCGCCACCGGCTGCCTTGATGATGACCGGGTAGCCGATCTCACGGGCAATCTTGGTGTTGGCCACGATGTCATCGCCCAGCGGGCCGCCCGAACCGGGCACGCACGGCACGCCGGCGGCCTTCATCGCGCGGATCGCTTCGACCTTGTCGCCCATCAGGCGGATGGTGTCGGCTTTGGGGCCGATGAAAATGAAACCGGACTCTTCCACGCGCTCGGCAAAGTCGGCGTTCTCCGACAGGAAGCCGTAGCCCGGGTGGATGGCCTGGGCATCGGTGACTTCCGCCGCGGCGATCAGGGCCGGGATGTTGAGGTAGCTCTCCGAGGACGGCGCCGGACCGATGCAGACCGACTCGTCGGCCATCGCCACGTGCTTGAGATTGCGGTCGACCGTGGAATGCACGGCCACCGTGCGGATGCCCAGGGTGTGGCACGCGCGCAGGATGCGCAGCGCGATCTCCCCTCTGTTGGCAATAACGACTTTGTCGAGCATGGACGGATCCTTAGCCGATCACGAACAGCGGCTGGTCGAATTCGACCGGCTGGCCGTTTTCGCCCAGGATGGCGACGATGGTGCCGGAGACATCGGCCTCGATCGGGTTGAACATCTTCATCGCTTCGATGATGGCCAGCGTTTCGCCGGCCTTGACCTGCTGGCCGACGGTGACGAAGGCCGGCTTGTCCGGGGACGAGGAGGCGTAGAAGGTGCCGACCATCGGCGCGCGCAGCACGTGGCCGTCCGGCAGGGCGTTGCCCGGCTTGGCGGTGCCGCCGGTGGAGGCTTCGGTGGGCGACTGCATCGGCATGGCCGGCGCGGCCTGCTGGGCCGGGGCCTGGGCAGGCGTCATCATCATCTGCGGCTGGGCCTGGACCATGCCGTAGCCGGAGACCGGGGCGCGCGACAGACGCACGGACTCTTCGCCTTCCTTGATTTCGATTTCGGCGAGGTTCGACTCTTCCAGCAGGTCGATCAGCTTTTTGATTTTGCGGAGATCCATAGGGGCCTCTTGGTTCTTGATGTCAGGGGAGTGGGAAGCGCGGCGCGCTCGGGTCAAAGCAGTTCGTAGAAGTCGCGCAGCTGCCGTGTGCGGTCGCGCGCGTGAGTGGTCAGGCAGCGCAACTGCGCACCGTTGCGGGCGCTGCCGTCGGAATTGAGCGCGTACACCGCCTGGCAGTCGTGGTCGCGCAGCTGCACCCACGCCCGCTGTGCCACCACCAGTTGCTGCTCGGCGGTGCCACAGTAGCTGCAGGTGCCGCCGTTTTCGGGGGTGCGCAGCTGGCGGCGCGCCTGCGCGTATACCGAGTTGAGCGTGACGTCGGCGGCGGCCGCCACGTCCGAGGCGCACAGGTCGTGCTCCATCGTGGTGACCGGGTGCGCGCAGTCGATGCCTTCGTCCTCGCGGTCGGCGGCGGCGGCACCGGCGCACAGGCCGGCTGACAGCGCCACACAGGCAAGAGCGCGCAGCGGCAACATCAGGCGCCGGCGTCCTGCAGCCGCACCAGCGCCGCATCCATCGCATAGCGATAGCTGTCCGCGCCGAACCCGCAGATCACCCCGACCGCCTTGTCGCTGAAATAGCTGTGCTGGCGGAACGGCTCGCGGGCATGCGGGTTGGACAGGTGGATCTCGATGAACGGCACGTCCACCGCCGCCAGCGCATCGCGCAGGGCGACCGAGGTATGCGTGAACGCGGCCGGGTTGATCAGGATGAAGGCGGTGCCATCGGTACGGGCGGCCTGCACCCGGTCCACCAGCACGTGCTCGGCATTGGACTGCAGGGCATCCAGCGCGTGCCCGGCGGCCTGCGCCTGGGCCACCAGGGCCTGGTCGATCTGCGCCAGCGTGGTGTGCCCATACACCCCCGGCTCGCGGGTACCGAGCAGGTTGAGGTTGGGGCCATGCAGGACCAGCAGTTTCGCCATGAGTGCCGAACGACGGGAAAGGGCGGCAGTCTGGCGGAACCGGCTGATCGTGTCCAGTTCGGCGAAGTTGCGCGTGTTTCAATCGAGCGTTTGAATTACGCGGAGAGGATTGGCCGGCGGGAGATCGGGCACCTGAACCTTTTGAAACGCGTGACAGGCCGCAGGCGGTAAACGGCAACGGCCGGCTCAACGGGCCAGCGCCAGCGAGCCGATCAGGAACGCCGCCCAGACCGGGGCGATGCCGACTGCCCAGGCCAGCACCCGGCGTGGCGTGGCATGCCGGCTTGCCGCCACCGCCAGTGCGAATGGCGGCAGCAGCACGCCCAGTTCAATGATCAGGTTGCGCCACAGGTAGTAGTTGCCCGCGGACAGTGCGCCGGCGCTGGGGAGCACGCCAACCGGTACGGCGACCTGCGCGCCAATGGGCCAGAGCAGGGGCACCGGGTGCGCCCCGACCAGCAGGTCCATGAGCGGATGGGACAGACTGGCGGCCAGCAGCCAGGCGATGGGCAGGCGGGCGGATGGCGGCCGGCGCGTGAGCCGGTGCACCAGCAGGCTGGCCACCAGCGCGAAGAGCAGGCTGTGCGTGATCCGTGGCGAGGCGGCGTAGCCGAGGAGCCACACCGCCAGGTAGTCCAGATCGGGGCAGACGGCCAGAAAAGCGAACGGGACCACTGCCCAGCGCGACGGCGCGCACGCCCAGCGGTTGCAGCACAGATAGGCGGTGATGCCGGCGGCCGCGTGGCCCGCGATGGAAGACACAGAAACCCCTCCGAGGTGCAGGCGCCCAGACTGCACCCGGCGCATGAGGCCACGATGGGGAGCATGTGTGGCGGGGATGAAGCCGCGCGACGGAAACAGCGTTCCGCTGACAGCACTGGTCCCGTGCAGGTCCGATGTTACGTTTGGTAGGTAACGTCATCCAAGGATTACTCCCATGCACAGCCTTATCGTCGTCGCCCACCCCAACCCTCATTCACTCACCCATGCCGTGGCCAGCCGCATCGGCGATGCCGTTCTTGCAGCCGGCACCGGCCATACCGTGGAAATCGCCGATCTTGCCGCGGAGGGTTTCGACCCCCGCTTCAATCCGGCCGACAACGCGCTCTTCCATCAGACGGCGGCCGCGCCGGCCGATGTGGCCGCCGAACATGCGCGCCTTGATCGCGCCGACGTGCTGGTGCTGGTCTATCCGCTGTACTGGTGGTCGTTCCCGGCGCTGCTGAAGGGCTGGGTCGACCGTGTGTTCACCCAGGGCTGGGCTTACGCCGACACCCCCGATGGCAAGGTGACCAAGAAGCTGCAGCGTCTGCAGGTGCATCTGGTGGGGCTGGGCGGTGCCGGTGCGGAGATGATCGAGCGACGCGGTTACGGGGCGGCCATGAAGACGCAGATCGACATGGGCATCTTCGACTACTGCGGCGCGCAGGTGCTGTCGTCCACGCTGCTGCTCGAGTCCGACAGCGGCGCCGCCGAGGCGCACCTGCGTACTGCGGCCGACATCGGACGTACCATTGGGGTGTCCGCCGCCGCCTGAACCCCCACCGCGATGCCTGCACGCCCTGAGCCCCGCCGCCGCCGCCTGCCGCGTGAACAACGCGCCCGCCAGCTGCTCGACGTGGCGTGGGCACTGGTTGGCGCCGAAGGCACCGATGCGCTCTCGCTGGGGCGGTTGGCCGAGGCGGCGGGCGTCACCAAGCCGGTGGCGTACGACCACTTCGTGACGCGCAACGGTCTGCTGGCCGCGCTCTACCAGGACTACGACGTGCGCCAGACCGCCGTTTTCGACGAGCGCATCGGCGCGGCGAAGGTGCAGTTGAAGGACCGCGCGCATGCCATTGCGGGTGGCTACATCGATTGCGTGCTGTCACAGGGCAGCGAAATCCAGGGCATTCTCGCCGCGCTGGCCGGCTCGCCGGAACTGCTGCAGGTGAAGCGGCGCTACCAGCAGGACTTCATTGCCAAGTGCGCGGGGTGGCTCGGCGGCTTCGCGCCCGAGGGGAGCGTGCCGGAAGCCGGTTTCTGGGCCATCCTGGGCGCCGCCGAGTCGCTGTCCGACGCGGTTGTGGCCGGGCGGGTGGCGCAGCCGGCCGCCGAAGCAGAGCTGGAGCATCTGATCGTCGCCACGGTGCGACGCGGGCGCTAGCGCCGCGTTGTGCCGGTGTGGCACCCCCGCGCGCGCTGAACTACCCTGAGCCGCAGCACCATCCATCACGTTTTCAGGGAGATGCGCGCGGATCATGGCAAGGATGTCGAGCGTAGGCCGGTCAGGAAAGGGCGCGCGTCATCGGTATGCGGGCATGGTATGCGCTGCCGCCGTCCTTGCCGGGCTGGGCGTGCCTGCGTTCCCGGCCCGCGCACAGGTTCCACCCAGCGGGATCGAGGTGGCCGTGCAACGTATCGCGGCGATCGCGGATGCACCGGCAGCGGCGCGCGCCGCCCGGCGGCTGTGGGGCGTGCCGCTGGATGCGCCGGTGATCGTGCATGACCGGATCTCGGCCACGAGCTGGCGTCGCGACCCGGCGACAGGCGCGCTCGTGCCCATCGCGCTGCGCCGGGATCAACCCCCGGCCAATACCTGCATCGAGATCGAGGGCACACCGACCGTGCTGCTGCTTCTGCCGCTGCCGGCGGACGGCGACGGCCTGGCGACGCTCTACTGGCACGAGCAGTGGCATTGCGTGCAGGCCGCGCTGGGGCTGCCGTCGTCCGAAGGTGATACGGCGCATCTGGACAGTGAGGCTGGCCGCACCTGGCTGCGTCTGGAACTGCGCGCGCTGGCACAGGCGCTCGCTACGACCGACGACGCGGATGCGCGGCGCCATGCGGCCGCTGCCGTGGCATTCCGGGACCAGCGTTCGGGCGCGGCCGCGCCCGGCGGCGATGCGCGGGCTGAAGAGGCGCGCGTGGAACGCAACGAGGGCCTGGCCGAGTACACCGGTCGCGTGCTGGCTGCGGCGGCAGGCAAGGGCGATGCCGCTCCTGACGTGGTGGCGGCATTGCGCAAGGCCGATACAACCGCGAGCTTCGTCCGCTCCGCCGCGTATGCAACGGGGCCGGCGTACGGGCTGCTGCTGGACCGCTGGTCGCCACAGTGGCGCGGCGGGCTGTCGGCCGATGCGGATCTGCCCACGTTGCTCGCCGGGCGGATCGGCGCGCCGCCGTCGGGTGTCGAGCAGGCCGGGCGCACGTATGGATTGGCTGACGTGCGCGCAGAAGAGCGGGTACGTGCGCTGCAGCGTGAGCAGCGCAGCGCCGACTACCGCGCACGCTTCCTGGCCGACGATGCGGTCCGTCTGCCGCTGCGTGCACCGTCGGTGTCGTTCGATCCGCGCACGCTGTTCCCGCTGGACGACATCGGCACGGTCTACCTGCCGATCACCGTGCGCGATGCGTGGGGTGAACTGACTGCGCCTGCCGGCGCACTGCTGTTGAAAGAGTGGTCGCTGGCCAGGGTGCAGGGCGGCGTGGTGGAAGGCTGTGGCACCGCATGGAAGGGGCCGGGCTGGACGCTCACCCTCAACGAAGGCTGGCGACTGGAGCGGCAGGCGGTGGGGTGGCAGCTGACGCCCGGGGCCGCACTGCCCTGCGGTACGCAAGGACGCGACGGAGAATGACATGCGACTGATGATTGCGATCTGCATCGTGCTGTTGCCCACGCTGCTGGCAGCGCAGTTTTTTGGGATCTCCGTGCAGGCCAGAACCGGAGGGCCGCTGCAGATGGCCGATCTGTGGGCGGGGCTGCTGGGGTTCGCGTTGTACCTGTGCGGCGGTGCAGTCGCACGCCGATACGCGTTCGTGGGCGTGGCGGTGGCGCTCCACGCCGTCTACTGGGGGGGAGCGTTCGGTTTCCTGCATCGCGTGTCGCCCGAAGTGACCCTGGGCGAGCTGGTGCGCTGGAATGCTGCCCCGGTGGCCTGTTCGATCTTCAGCGCGCTGGCCGGCGCCTGGCTGGGGGTGCGCATCGGCCTGGGCCGGACAACGCCCGCGCGGCGTTGACCGGGCGGGCACGAGCGATGGCGCTCACGCCAGCGCGAGTTCTCCGCGCAGGGTGGCCACGTGCGCGCGCCCTACCGGGAGTTCCGCACCATCGTTGAGCACCAGCCAGTAACGGCTGCCCGAGCCGGCATGCAGCGTGCGCACGTGACGCAGATTGACCAGATAGGAGCGGTGGCAGCGCACGAAATCCGGCGGCAGCACGGCGGTCAGGCTGGCCAGGGATTTGTCGTGCAGTTCGCTGCGGCCGTTGGCCAGGCGCAGTTCGCTGTAATCGCCATCGGCACGGATCCACTGCACCTCGGCCAGCTCGACCAGTGCGGTGCCCTGTGCGCGCCAGATGCCGAGATAGCGGGCGCCGCCAGCGCGGTAGCGGCCAACGTCCAGCAGGCGTTCCAGCGACTGGCCCAGGCGCTCGCGTGAAAACGGCTTGGGCACGAAATCCAGTACACCGTGCTCGAACGCCTGCAGCGCACGGTCGCGGTGGGCCGACACCACCACGCAGTGGTATCGCCCGGCGACCGCGCGGCGCAGCAGGTCGAAGCCGTCCTCGCCGCCGAGGTTGAGGTCCAGGAGCAGGCCGTCGTAGACGCTGCGCGCGAGGCGGTCGCCGGCCGCGTCCAGATCGGCCACCGCGTCGAACCGCGCCCGTGCGCCGGCCAGCTCGGTGCACAGGCGCAGCAGGCGCTGGCGCACCAGCAGTTCGTCCTCGACGATCAGGATGCGCATGTCAGCTCCATCCGGCCGTACCACTCGTCACCCTCGGCACCCTGCACGAAGCGCCATCCGCCCGGGCAGGCGGCCGCGAGGCTGGCTTCGATGTAGCGCGTGCCGGTGCCGTGGCCGCGATGCGGGGCCGAACCGCGCGCGCTGCGCAGATCCAGCGTCCAGCGCTGGCCATCGCGCTGCACGCGCAGGCGGAACGGATGCTGCGCGCATGCAACCGCACCGGCATGGGTCAGCGCGTTCTCGACCTGCGCATGCAGTACGCCGGGCGGGAGCCACGGCGTGCCCGGACCGGCATCCACCTCGAAGCGGATGTGGCGGTCCATCGCCTGCCCCACGATGTCCAGGTGGTTGCGGCACAGCGCCAGTTCCTCCTCCAGCGGCACGGTCTGTCGGGTGCTGCTCTCGCGCAGGCGATCGAACTGTTCGGCCAGCGACTCGACCAGCCGGCTGGCGCGCATCGGCGCCTGCTCGATCAACTCCTGCAGGCAGGTCAGGGTGTTCATCAGCCAGTGCGGCTGGATGCCCCGCTGCAGCAGCTGCAGCGACAGACGCGCGCGCTCTTCGCGCAGCTGTGCGTTGTGCTGGTCCAGCGTCCGCAGCTGGGCGGCATGGCGCAGCAGCAGGAAGCCCATCAGCACCGCCAGGAACAGGAAGTAGGGCCCGTCGAGGAAGGCGCCGCCCAGCAGCGGAATGGCCAGCGCGCCGGCCAGCACCAGGGTCAGGATCGGCCCGCGTTCGTCGGGCTCGCCACGGGCGCGCAGCAGCAGGGCGGTCGCGCTGAGCAGGCTCAGCAGCAACAGCGCCGCTCCACGGCCATCGAAGCCGGGCACGAATGCGATCACGGCCACCAGTGTGGCCAGGTAGGCGAGGCGTACGCCGACCGGTACCGCCACAGCGAAGCGCCGTGCGAGGTAGGCGGGCAGCAGGACCGCGCCGGCCAGGTGCAGCGCCTGCAGCGCCAGCAGACGCGGCGCGTGCCACGGGTAGGGGTAACCGAACAGGGGGCGCCAGGCTTCGATCACCGGCAAGGCCAGTCCCACCAAGCCAAGCGCGAGCAGCAGGCGGGCGCCGGGAACGCGCGGCCGTCCGCGCTGCGCCGCCAGAAAATACAGGCACGACGCAGCGAGCGCGCCGGTGGCCAGTGCTGCGATCAGCCACGGGGCAACAGGATGGCCGTACAGCGACGCGACCGGTCCCACGGCAATGAAGGCATCGGCGCTGTGCAGCCGCCACCCGGGACGCTGGCTGGAGGCGAGCACCACCAGCGTGTCGCCTCCGGTGCCCGAGGCGGGCGGCAGCACGCGCAGAACGTCGACGCGGCCGGGCCGCTCTTCTGCGGCGGTGCGCCCGACCACGCCATTGGCGGCCAGGGGCCGTCCGTTCCAGTACGGCTGGCTGGCGGCGCGCAGGGACAGGCGCAGCGCCCGGTCGGGGGCGTCCGCCGCAGTGGCCGGCACGTCCCAGCGCAGCCAGTACGGACCGCGCCAGCCGGCCAGTACGCGTTGATCGAGCGGGCGCCAGTCCAGACCATCCGGCGGTGATGCCGGCATGTGTCCCGACGCGACCACCGTCGCCGGTGCCATCGCGGCGGGCGGCAGGAACACGGTCTGCGGCGGCGGGCCCGCGGCCGACAACCATGCGGCGACGGCAGCGAGCAGGACGACGAAGGCGGTCAGGGTGCGGGCGATGTGCATGCGTCCATCGTATCGGGTGCGTGGAGACACTGGGCCCCCGTTTGGAGACGTTCGACCGACGGTGCCGCCCGGACCGGCACCCGGGACGCGATGCTGGCGTCGAACCCATCCACCCATCCCGGAGTCCGCCATGCGTACTGTTCCGATGTTCCTGTCCTGCCTGCGTCGCCGTGCCCCGTTCGCGGCCACCGCGGCACCGGCCGCCCGCCTGGCGGCGCTGTGCCTGGCCCTCGCTGCCGCACTGCCCGCAATGGCCGCAGATGCGCCGACGTCGCTGGTGTTCGAGCCCTACGAACTGGTCACCCAGGGGCATGGCACCATCGCCGCCGAAGCCACCTACCTGGAGGTGCCGCGTCATCACGATCAGCCGCAGGGACCGCGCATGCGGCTGCGCGTGGTGCGGCTGCGCGCGACCGGCGGCGACGGCAGCGCCGCACCGGTGGTGTACCTGGCCGGCGGTCCCGGCGGCTCGGGGATCGGCACCGCGCGTGGGCCGCGCTGGCCGGTGTTCGACCAGATGCGGCGCGAAGCCGACGTACTGCTGCTCGACCAGCGCGGCGCGGGGGCGTCAGAGCCGCCGCCGGAGTGCCCGTACCAGGACCGCTTCGACGATGCCAGGCCGTTGCAGCGCGAGGCCATGCTGGCCACGCTGCATGCCACCACCGCCCGTTGTGTTGCGTACTGGCGCGAGGCCGGCGTGGATCTGGCCGCGTACACCACCGTGGAGAGCGCGGGCGACCTGGACGCGCTTCGCCAGGCACTCGGCGTACCCCGGATCAGCCTGTGGGGGATGAGCTATGGCACCCATCTGGCGTTGGCCACGATGCGCCTGCACGGCGACGGACTGGAGCGCGTGGTGCTGATGGGCGTCGAAGGGCCGGACGATACGTTGAAGCTGCCGCTGGCGGCCGACGCACTGCTCGGTGAGCTGGCAACGGTGGCCAGGCCGGCCGGCGTCGAGGATCTGCAGGGATCGGCGGTGCGCGTGCTGGCGGCGCTGCGCGAACAGCCGCGCCAGGGTACCAGCCGCATGCAGGGCGGACGCACCGTCATGATCGGCGCGTTCGATGGCCAGCTGGCCATCGCTCTGTCGCTGGGCCAGCGCATGACCCAGCAATGGTTGCCGATGGTGCTGCGCGAGGCCGAGCAGGGCAACTACGATCCGCTGGCCGACCTGGTGCTGCTGCTGCGCAGCCAGTACGGCGCGTCCAACGCGATGTCGCTGGCGATGGACGTGGCGTCCGGGCAGAGTCCGCAGCGCCGCGCACTGGCCGAGGCACAGGCGCGCCAGAGTCTGTTCGGCGATGCCATGAACGTTCCGTTCCCGTCGCTGGGCGATGGGCTGGGCCTGGTCGATCTGGGCGAGGGGTTCCGCGCACCGCTGCGCAGTGACGTGCCGGTCCTGCTGATCAGCGGCACGCTCGACGGGCGCACCCCGCTGGCCAATGCCGAGGCCCTGCGCCCCGGGCTGTCCAACCACCGCTCGCTGCTGGTGCGCAACGCCGCGCACGACAATGAGATGTGGGTGGGCAACCCGGCCATCGCCCGCAGCATCGTCGACTTCCTGGCGGGCCGCCCCGTGGGCGATGCGGTGGTGGACGCCACGCCGCTGACGTTCGCCCGGAGCGCGGCCGACATGGTCGATCCGCGCCGCCGGTAAGCCGGGCGCAACACCGTGAGGCTTGCCACGGCACCGGACCCGATGGGTTCGGTGCCGTGGTGCCGTTCGGCCGTGACGACGGCCGGACAGTGGCGCCGGCACCGTGCGATGCGCATGATGGGCGCCAACCGAATGGACAGGGACAGCCGATGTGCGGACGATAGGGCGCGGTATGCACTGGCTTGAGACCCGTATCCCGCCGCCCATCGTGATGCTGCTGCTCGGGCTGGCCGCGTTGGGTGTGGCGCGCTGCGCGCCGGCATTCGCCGTCGATGTTCCGCTGCAGACCGCGCTTGCCATCGGGGTTGCCATGCTCGGCCTTGTCCTGAACCTGCTGCCCAAGCGCGCGTTCCGGCGCGCTGGCACCACGGTCAACCCGCTGCGTCCTGCCGCATCCACGCAGCTGGTGACCTCGGGCATCTACCGCTACACACGCAACCCGATGTATCTGGGGCATGCATTGATCCTGGCCGGGTGGACGCTCCATCTCGGCAATGCGCTCGCCATGATCGCCCTGCCGGCCTTTGTGCTGTTCGTGACCCGTTTCCAGATCCAGCCGGAGGAGCGTGCGCTGGCGCAGCGCTTCCCGGACTATGCGTCCTACTGCCGGCGGGTGCGGCGGTGGCTATGATCCCGCGTCCGAAGCCCTCGGCCGATAGCGCGCGGTTGGCAGGCGTGGCGCCAGCACGGGTACTCGTGGCTGTCTGCGCGCTGGCACTGGCGTGTGCGGTGGCAATGGCATGGCCGCTGCTTGCCGGGCGCATCCCCGATCACGATGCGGGGCAGTCGGTGCGGGGGGTTGACGATGCGATGCAGGCCGACCTGGTCCGCACTTATCTGGCGCACGTCCTGCGTCGCACGCCGCAGGCGATTGCCGGACGCCCGGTCGATGAGGTGATCTACTTCGACACTCTGTCAGCCGCATTCTGCGCCATCGACGCTGGCGGGCCGTGCGATGCGCAGGAGTATCTGGCCGTGGAGCGGGAGGGCGCACTGGTGGATGCTGCCGACCCTCGCCTGCCACTGGCGCTGCAGCAGGCACTCGATCGCCAGACGCGACAGCGCACGTACAACCGCGATCCGCATGTCCCGGGCGTCACCCGCCTGGACGCGACGGCCGGCAGTGCATTCGCCGACGCGTGCGCGCTGCCCTCTGCGCGCATGGGGCACCTGATCCGCATCAGCCGCGGCGTCGTCCAGGCGCCAGACGGCCCGGCGCTGGCGATGGTGCTGGATCGCTACTGCGACCGCAGCGGTGGCATGCGCGTGATCCGCTTTGATCGCCAGGGCACACGGTGGGTGGTGGCGTCGGGCGGCTGAGCGACGCGCTCACCCCCGCGCGGCGAACGTGCCGTGGAAGCCCAGCGGCACTGCGTACGGCAGCCACGCCTGCGCCACCGGGCCCTCGTCGATGCGTTGGGCGTCCAGCACGGCGATGCCGCTGCGCTGGTTGGCCGCGTCGAGCAGCGTGCCGACCAGCCAGCCGTCGTCGGCGTTGCGGCTGCCCGGGCGCGGCACGAACACGTGTTCTTCGGCGAGGATATCGCGGCCATAGCGGTGTATCTCGCGGCGCCCCCGCGCCACGTCGTAGCCGGCCACCGCATTGAAGTACGGCGCAGTCGTCTCGCCCTGCATGGCCGGGGCGTACAGCCGTGCGCCGCGGTTGCCGGCACTGCGGGTGTCGAACAGCGGGAACTCGATGCCCTGGATGCCGGTGTCTTCCCAATGCGCTTTGCCGGTGCGCAGGTCCAGGTGCAGCTCGCGCAGCGATGCGTTGGAGTTGACGGCGTGCGCGGCATCGCCGGCCATTGCCTCACGCATGGGCGAACGCGCTTCGTCGATGTTGTCGTGGCGCACGGTACGCATCACGATGCGGTCGTTGCGCTGGAAGGCATCGCCGAAGTGATAGGCGGCCGTGAACGCTGCCTCGAACCACTGCGCGGTGTCCGGAGCGGCCTTGGGCACTACCGCGATGCGGCACGCGCGGTCCGGGGCGAAGCGGAGGCGCTCGAAGAATGCGCCGCCGTCTTCCTTGTAGTCGAACGGCATCAGCATGAACACCAGATGCGTGTCGGTCATGGCGAAGGCGTGCAGGTAGCCCATGAACGGCGTGTCGACCACACTGGCCGAGCGCAGCTGGCCGTCCGCGCCGATCATCCAGATCAGCAGGCCGGTACCGCCCAGCAGCGACAGCGAGCCGAAATTCCACACGGTGCCGTCGCGGTCCACCAGCGGGTGTGCCGAGAACGGCACGGTGGCCAGATCGGCGCGCCAGGTGGTCGGGCCGAGTGTGGTGAGATCATCCGGGTCCAGCTCGAACGCCGAGCCGGCCTCGCACAGCGCGAACAGACGGCCGTTGATGCGGATCACCGAGGTGTTGGCGGCGTTGGCATCGTCGTTGTTGCGTACCGGCTGCACGTCCGGCACCACGGTGCCGGCGGCCGGATACAGGAAGCGCCCGGCCTTCTGCTCGCGGGTGAACTTGGGTGTGGCCACCATGCGCGCACGGTGGGTCAGTGTGCCGTCGCCGTTGAACCGCCAGCCGTGAACCATGCCATCGCCGTCGAACCAGTGGTCGTAGCGGAAGCCGTCGCGCTCGGTCCAGGCCGGGCCGTTGCGGTACAGCGTGCCGGCCAGCCCCTGCGGCAGGCGGCCCTGCAACGGCACCGTGGCCGGACCCAGCGTTTCGGTAGTGACACTGCGCCAGCCGGTCAGCCACGGGTGCTGGTCGCGGGCGGCGGCGAACTGCGCGGCATCGCCGGCGAAGGCGGGCAGGCTGCGCAGTGCACTGGCGCCGATCACGGCAGTGGTGGTGGCCGAGAGCAGCGAGCGGAGGAAGCGGCGGCGGTCCATGCGGGGGCCTCAGGTTCAGTAGGCGGGCGAGGGCGGGGTCAAGGATCAGCGCAGCGCGATGGTGATGGATGCACCGTTGGCTGGCACATGCACGCGGGCCTCATCGAAGGTGGGCTTGCGCTGCACCTGGGGATTGTTGCTGAAGCCATAGCCTTCCACCGGGATGCCGACCACGTTGGTGTCGAGCTTGCCGTTGTCGTTCTCGTCGTGGGTGACCAGCACCGCGTAGTCGCCTGCGGGCAGGTTCTTGAACACCACGTGCGCAGCGTCGGCGACGGGCACCAGAGTCTGCCCCTGTACCGGGGCGGCCTTGCCGTCCCACCCGGCGGCGCTGTCCACCAGCGCCAGGCGGACGGTGCCGGTGTGGGTACGGATACCCTGCAGGTCGATCTGCAGGTCGCCGGCCGAGGCGGAGGTAGCCAGCAGCAGGGCGGCGAACGGAAGGCAGAACAGGGCGGTGCGGATCATGGCGGCAGCTCCGGTGGGTGTGGAGCCAGTCTGCCGGGCGGACGGCGGCCGCCCCATGCCCAGTGGTCATCGATCCGCAGTGCCGGAAGTCACTTTCTGCGCGCGGCCCATTGCCGTTCGGGGCGCTGGGCGGCAGCATGCGGCATGCCTGCTTTCCTGCGCACCCTCGTCAGCCCGCTGTCTCTGGCCGGCTTGCTCACCCTCCTGGGGGTGGGGCTGTCGCTGGGCCTCCCGTCCGACGCCAACGGCGCGCTGCGCTGGGGGGTGCTGGGTGCGTTCATCGCGCTGTTCCTGGCCTACGACCACCTGCCGGCGCGCTCGCCGCTGCGCCTGGCCAGCGATGTGCTGCAGGCGCTGCTGGCACTCTGGCTGGCCTGGTTGGAGCCGCGCGTGGGGACCGTGCCGGTGCTGCTGGTGGTCCTGGTGGCGCACCTGGCCGAGCATTGGCCGCCGCGCCCGGTGCTCGCCGCCACGCTGCTGCTCAACATCAGCCTGTATGCGGTGCTGCGCCACAGTGGTTTCAGCCACCCGCTGCTGATTGTGACGATCTACGCCGGTTTCCAGGCGTTCGCCGCACTGACCGCGCACTACGCGCGCAGCGCCGGGCAGGCGCGTGATGCGCTGGCCCGGGTCAACGCAGACCTGCTCGCCACGCGTGCGCTGCTGGCCGATGGCGCCCGCGATGCCGAGCGGCTTCGGCTGGCACGCGAGCTGCACGATGTCGCCGGACACAAGCTCACGGCGATGCGGCTGAACCTGCGCGCGCTGGCCACCGAGCCGCTGCTGGCCCATCGCGAACCGCTGCTGCTGGCCGAACGCCTGTCCGGCGAGCTGCTCGGCGACATCCGTCAGGTGGTGCAGTCCATGCGCGATGATCGTGGCCTGGATCTGGCCACGGCGTTGCAGGCGCTGGCGGCACCGTTCCCGCGCCCAGGCCTGCGCCTGCGCATCGCCGAGCAGGTGCGCATCACCAACCCGCTGGTGGCCGACGCCGTGGTGCGGTTGGCCCAGGAAGCGCTCACCAATGCGGCCCGTCACGGCGATGCGTCGACCGTCTGGCTGGACATCAACAAGGAAGACCACTGCGTGCGTATCGACATCCGCGACGACGGCCAGCGCCCCGAGCGCATCCGCGAGGGCAATGGCATCACCGGCATGCGTGAGCGTCTGGCGGACCTGCAGGGGCAGCTGGAGCTGGCCCGGACAGATGCCGGCGGCATGCACCTCACCGCGCGGTTGCCGGCATGAGCGCCGCGATCGCGGTGCGTGTGGCCTTGGCTGACGACCAGGCGCTGGTCCGCGCCGGGCTGCGTGCGCTGCTGCAGGGCCTGGGGGTGCAGGTGGTGCTCGAAGCCGCGGACGGCCAGGCGTTGCTGGACGGACTGCAGACCCAGCCGGTGGACGTGGTGCTCAGCGATATCCGCATGCCCGGCATGGACGGCATCCAGGCGCTGCAGCACCTGCGCGCACGTGGCGACCGTACGCCGTGGCTGCTGCTGACCACCTTCGATGAGAGCGACCTGCTGCTGCGCGCCAGCGAGGCCGGCGCGCAGGGATTCATGCTCAAGGATGCCGCGCCCGACGATCTGTACGAGGCGATCACGCGGGTAGCGCGGGGCGACACCCTGCTGCTGCCGGTCAGCACCGATCCTGTGCGCGCACGCTACCGCTTCCACGATGAGGCGCCGCCCAGCGACACCTTCGGCGAGAGGGAAGTGGCGATTCTGCGCCTGCTGGCCGGTGGCTACTCGAACAAGGAAATCGCGCGCAGCCTGTTCCTGGCCGAGGGCACGGTGAAAAATTACGTCTCCACCATTCTGGACAAGCTGGGCACGCGCGACCGCACCCGCGCCGTGCTCAAGGCGATCACGCTGCGGGTGATCTGACCGCGCGCGCGGTGCATCGCAGGGTCAGGTGAGGCGCGGCAAAGCTCCGGTCACAGTGTGTCGCGGAAGAAGCGCGTGGCCGCGTCGATGGTGGTCGCATGGGTCTGCGTCCTGGGCACGGCCACTTCGCACAGCGGCCCGAGGCGCTGCCGGCCCAGCGGGGTGCAGTCGGACAGGAAGTCGTAATGGCCCACGCCGGGCAGCGTCAGCCGCGTCGCGTGCGGGATCGACGCGGCGGCGACATCAGCATTGGTGGGCGGCGCGGCAACGGTATCGCGCTCGCCGGCCACGATGCCCACCGGCTGCACCACCTGCTCCAGCTCGGCCGGTGCAAATGCCTGCACGATGGCGGGGGCCATCAGGAACACCGCGCGCACGCCGGGGATGGCGTGATCGTCGCCGGCCTGGCGCACGTATGGCTGCAGGGCCGGGGTGGCGGCGGCGTCCAGGCGCGCCTGCAGAGTGAGCGTGGGGAACTCGGCCTGCGGCTGGCAGACGCCGTCCTGCGGCTGGGCACGGCAGAAGTCGAGCAGGCGTTGCAGATCCATGCGCGCGCCGGCGGCAAGCAGCGCGGTGAACCCGCCCGCGGAGTAGCCGGCCACGCCCAGGCGCGCCATGTCCAGGTGTGCCGACAGCGCCGGATCGGCGTGCACGGCGGCCAGCGCGGCCTTGAGGTCGCCCGCGCGCTCCCAGGTCAGCGTGCTGCCGGCCACGGTCATGGCGTCCACGCCATTGTTGCCGGGATGGTCCACGGCGATCACCAGGAAGCCGGCACGTGCCATCGCGGTGCCGAACCAGCCCATCATCCGCGCGCTGCCACCGTTGCCGTGCGACAGCAGCAGCACCGGCCACGTCCCCGCCGCCGGCACGGCATCGTCGGCGGCGCGGCCCACCTCGAACAGCGGTGCCTGCGGAGGGCCGATCTGAAGGGCGCGTTCGTGGCTGCCGGCCTGTGCCGGGTACCACACGGTGTAGCGCACGTGCTCGCGCTGCTCGGCGTCGCGCACGCCGGCGCCGGGGCGCAAGGCCTGGCCGTGGCGCTCGCCGACTGCCGTGACGGGACCCTCGGCCAGCGCGGGCGTCGACCACAGGGCCAGTGACAGGAGCAGGGGCATCATGCGCATGGGGGGCGTTCCTTCAGCGTGTCCAGGGGCAGCCAGATTTCCACGCCGCCGTGGCCGGTGTGGTCGTTGAAGCGGGCATCGTAGCGTTCCAGGTCAGGCGCGTCGGCCAGCTGCAGGCCGGAGGCCGGCAGGTGCACGTCCAGCAGCCAGCGCCACGTGGCGCGGATGGTCGAGATGTGCCCGGCGTGCCAGGCGACCAGATAGTCGCGCGGGGCGATGTCCAGCGTGTGCCAGCCCTGCGGCGTCGGGTGGCCGGGCTGGCACGGGATGCCCGCCAGATAGTCGAAGTGGCCGTCTGCGTCGCCGTTGTGGCAGATGCCGAAGCTCACCGCCGACGGCACAGGGTGCGCCAGCGCCAGGCGCTGCCACTGCGCCGGAATGCCGGCCACGGTCGCTGTGCTGTAGCGCGCGTTGATGCCTGCGACCCGCAGGGGACCGGCCCGCATCACCCGGGGCGGCACCGCGCAGGGCAGAGCGGTGTCGTCGAGCTTGATGGCGTCCACCAGCGCGATGCCGTCCAGCCCACACGCACGGACCCGCTCCGGGGTCTGCCCGAACTGCTCGGCAAAGGCGCGGGTGAAGCTGCCGTGCGAGGCGTAGCCGGCCGCCAGCGCGACGGCGAGGATGTCGCCGGCGCCTTGGGCGAGCTGTCGCGCCGCCTCGCTCAGCCGGCGTCCGCGCAGGTAGCGCACGATGGATGTGCCGGTGCCGGCCTGGAACAGCCGCGACAGGTGGAACGGCGAGAGTCCCACCGCGTGCGCGATGTCGGCCAGCGCCAGCGGGGTGGCGTAATGGCTTTCGATGTACCACAGCGCCCTGGCGGTCGCCCCCATGCCTGCACGGCTCCTTGTGATGGTCCGGTGCGGAGGGTAGCGCACGGGCATCCCCGGCGTTTCGCCGTTCTTGCTGCGCCGACACTTGAGGTTGCGCCCCCCAGCGCACAGCATGCGGGTTCACCCCTCTGATGGATGTTGTCGATGACCCGGATGACGTCGTTGCATCGTGCCGTTCTGTCGCTCGCGCTGGCACCGGTCGCCCCGCTGGCCGCCGCCGAGGCCGGTTCCCCGCCGAAACGGCCGTCGCTGGAGACCCTGCAGCGCATCATCGCCGACCGCGCGCCACAGACGCGGGTGGAGGCGGTCGATCACGAGCGGATCACGGCCAGGCGCATCGACATCGTGGGCGAGGACGGCACCATCCGCATGACGCTGTCGGCGAACACCCCGCCGCCGATCATCGATGGCATCCAGTACAAGCGCGCCTTCGATGTGGCAGGGATGATCCTGTACGACGACACGGGCAGCGAGCGCGGGGGATTCGGCGTGGCCGACACGCCCGCTGGCACCGCGGCGGTGCTCGCGCTGGATCATCCGGCGATGGATGCGGCGGGCTGGCGGGTGTCGCCGGACGGCTCGGTGATGTTCGTGATCAACCAGGCGCCACCGTTGATCCGCGAGGCCGGGCTCGGCAATCGCCTGGTCCCCGGTGTGGAAGCGCCCACGCGGGTGAAGCTCAGTGTTGCCGCCGACGGCACGCCGATGGTGGCGCTGGCCGATGCCGGCAATCAGCCGCGGGTGCGGATGACCGTGACCCCGGAAGGCTACGGTGCGATCGAGTTTCTGGATGCGGCGGGCAAGGTGGTTCACGTGATGGCACCGGAGCGCGACCTCAAACGCTAGCGCGTGGCAATCAGGAACTGGCGCCCAGGAAGGTGCGCCGGTAGGCGCCAGGCGACACGCCGTAGGCGGCACTGAAGTGGCTGCGCAGGGACGCCGTCGAGCCGAAGCCGGCCTGGCCGGCGATGCGCTCCAGCGCGGTGTCACTGGTTTCCAGCAGGCGTTGTGCGCGGGCCAGGCGCTGGTCGAGCAGCCACTGGTTGAAGGTGGTGCCGGTCAGACTGCGGAAGTGCCGGGTGAAGGTGCGCCGGCTCATGCTGGCGCGCGCGGCCAGGGCATCGATCCCGATCGGCTCGGCGAGGTGGAACAGCGCCCATTCCAGCACCCCGGCCAGACGGTCGTCGCCGAACGTGGCCGGCAGCGGCTGTTCGATGTACTGCGCCTGGCCGCCCTGGCGGTGCGGGGCGACCACCATGCGTCTTGCGACGCGGCTGGCGATCTCTGCGCCGTGGTCCTGGCGCAACAGATGCAGGCAGCAGTCGATGGCCGCCGCAGTACCGGCCGAGGTCAGCAGGGTGCCGTCCTGCACGTAGAGCACATCGCGCTGCAGCTGCACCTGCGGGTGCAGTGCGGCCACATCGTCCATGAACACCCAGTGGGTCGAGGCGCGGCGCCCGTCGAGCAGTCCGGCCTGGGCGAGCACCACCGCGCCCAAGCACAGCCCGACCAGGCGCGCGCCGCGCGCGTGGGCCGCGCGCAGGGCGTCCAGCAGCGCGGGCGGTGCCGGCTCGGCCGGGTCGCGCCAGGCCGGCACCACGATGGTATCGGCGTCGGCCAGCGCCTCCAGCCCCTGCGCAACGTCGATGCTGAAGCCGGCCGGGGTCCGCAGTGGCCCGGGCTCGGCGGCGCACACGCTCAACCGGTAGCGGGGCGCGCCGAGGCGGAGCAGGTCCTCACCGAACACCATGCACGGCACGGCGAGATGAAAAGGGCTGATCTGCTGGTAGGCCACCACGGCGACGTGGTGCGGAGCGGGGTCGGTCAACATGGCCCGATCCTAGCAGTGAATGGCATCCGGGCCACTGTTGGCGCGAACAGGGGGGCGGAACAATGGTGGCCGTCGGCGCACCGCCGCCCACCCCCCGTCACTGCCCCGGAGTTCCCCACATGAAAGCTCTCATTCTTCCCCTCGTCGCCGGTATGACCCTGGCCGCTGCCAGCGGCGCTGCGACGGCCGCCGATGCACCCACGCTGCGCACCCTCGGGGGCGCCACTGCACCGCAGCAGCTGCACGCCGACAGCACCGCGCTGCTGGTGATCGATTTCCAGAATGAGTATTACACCGGCCGGCTGCCGATCCCCGACGGCGACGCCGCGCTGGCCAACAGCCAGCGGCTGGTACGCATGGCCGACGCCAACGGCATCGCCGTGTTCCACGTACAGCACGTCAACCCGGCTGCTGCACCCGTATTTGCCGAGGGCAGCGTGGGCGTGCAGCTGGTTCCCGGCATGCAGCCGGCGGCCCACCATGCGCTCGTCAGGAAGACCACGGTGAGTTCGTTCGCCAGCACCGACCTGGACGCGCAGTTGAAGGCCCGTGGCATCCGCACGCTGATCATCGCAGGGCTGATGACGCATGTCTGCGTGGCCACCACTGCCCGCGATGCGGTGCCGCTGGGCTATGAGGTGATCGTGCCGTCCGATGCCGTCGCCACCCGCAGCGTGCAGGCGTACGACGGCAACGGGGTGGTGGGCGCCGACGCGCTGCACCGCGCCGCGCTGACCGGAATCGCCGACGCGTTCGGCAGCGTCCTGTCCACCGCCGCCGTGCTGGCCCTGCCGGTACAACGTTGACGTCGACGGTGCCGCATCGTCAGGCCGCGCCGCGCAGCCACGCGGCGATTGCGTCGCGCAGGCGTGGGTGCGTGGGTGGGGTGATGCCGAAGTCCTCGCGCAGCACCTGCAGCACATCGTCCACATCGACCAGCGCGCGCCGCTCACTCGGCTGCCCGTGGCGATGCACTGCATAACGGCCGGCGCCGAGGGTGCGCCGCCAGCCGGGGCCGCTCAGTGCCGCGCGCAGCTGGCCGGGGAAGGACGACGCCGGATGCGTGCAGACATACCAGTTGCCGACGATGTGATCCACGGCTTCCTGCACCTGCAGGTCGAAGCGGTACAGCGGTCGCCACTCGCCCCCCACGTCTACCCGCAGTAGATACGCATCCTCGTACCGGTCCATCCGGTAGCGCTCGTGGGGCGTTGCCTGCGGGAAGCGCTGGTCCAGCCGCAGCGGCCCGGTCGGCGTATTGCCACCGAAACCGACATCCACGCTGTAGGCCACCCCGTCAATGACCACCAGCACCAGCATGTGGGTACGCGCGGTGGGTGAATCGTCGCTGGCGTCCATCACCACCCGCGCGGCCAGCGCGCGGGCCTGGAAGCCGAGGTGCTGCAGCAGCGCCAGGAACAGGCCGTTGAGCTCATAGCAGTACCCGCCGCGCCCTTCGTGCAGCAGCTTGTGCGCCACGCTGGGGAGGTCGATGGCGACGGCATCGCGCAGCAGGCAGGTGAGCGTCTCGAACGGGAACGTGGCGTTGTGCCGCTGCTGCAGCCGGGCCAGTGTCGCCAGCGTGGGAGGTGGTGGCGTGGGTTCGCCGAGTCGTTGCAGGTACGCGTGAAGGTCGTGCGGGGTCATGGGCAGCCCACCACCGGGGAAGGTGACGCCACTGTCGCGGCTCAACCGTGGTTGAGGTCAAGCCGGCGGTACGGGCGCGCCTGGAACGCTGCGTCGCGCGGTGGTGGGCGGCGTGCGGCCGTCATCTTGGCGTCGCCTGCGCCGGGTACAACGGGCGCAGCGGCGAGCGCTGGCCGATCGGGATGAAAAAAAGCCTACAGTCTCCCGGCGTGCGGCCGATACCGATGCGTCATTCCGCCTGGAGTACGTGATGTCGGCCATCCCCCGCCGCCTGTTTCCCTCGTTCGCCCGTTCCGGCGGACGCGCATCGCCCCTCTTTCCCATCGGCCACGCCCGCGGGCTGCTGCAGCGGCTCAGTGTCGCACGCAAACTGAAGGCCAGCCTGGTGGTCTGCGGCATCGGCCTGCTGGTGGTGGCCCTGGTCTACGCCGGCACCCGCTACAGCAGCGAACGGGCGGCGGCGACGTTCGCCGCGCACCAGCAGGATGCCGCGCTGGCCGCCGCGCTGGCTGCGCAGGTGGCCGACGCACGGCGGCTGCAGACCCGTTACGCGTTCACGTTCGACGACACCGACCGCAGCGCGCTGCAGCAGGCACAGCACCGTCTGCAGGCAACGCTGGCGCAACTGCAGCGCGACCCGCACGACCCGGGCACGGCCGAGGCGCTGCATGCGTTGGCCGCACGCGCCGGCGAGTTTGCCGAGGGCATTGCCGCACTCAATGCCCGTGCCGATGAAATGGGCCGCGGCGACGCGGGCCTGCGCGCGCAGCTGGAAGCGGCGGCCGCGGCCGTGGCCACCGTGCTGGACACCACCGCGGCGCCGCTGCTGCAGGCGCAGTGGCAGGGCATGCGCCGCGAAGAAGCGCTGCTGCTGCTCAGCGGCGATGCCACCCATACCGACCGCGCCAGCGAAGCGCGCCTGCCGTTCGAGCTGGCGCTGCCGGGCGCGGGCCTGCCCGGCGCCACGCAGGATGCGCTGCGCGCACGCATGGACGCCTATCAGGGCGCGCTGCTGGCCTACACCGCCGCACGGGTCGGGCTGGACGTGGAAGCGCAGTCGCTGGCCGACACCGCTGAGCAGATCGCGCCGGCGCTGCAGCAGCTGGAGCAGGCACAGGGGGCGGCGCTGGATGCCGCCCGCCAGCGTCAGCAGGCGCAGGACCGCGCGATGACGGTGGGGTTTGCGCTGACGCTGGCGCTCGTGGCACTGGTGCTGATCGCCACGCTGCTGCTGGTGCTGCGCGCCGTGCGCCGGCCCATTGCCGATACGCTGCGCTTTGCCGAGGACATCGCCGAGGATCGCCTGGACACGGTGCTGGCCGTGCACAACCCGTACGACGAGATCGGCCAGCTCGCGCAGCGCCTGGTGCACATGCAGCAGCGGTTGCGTGAACGGATCGAGGCCGAACGCGCAGCCGCGCGCGACAATGCGCGTGCGCGGCAGGCGCTGGACAGCGCACAGACCGGCCTGATGGTGCTGGACCCGCATGGCGGGGTGAGCCTGCTCAACCGCGCGCTGCAGGCCGAACTCGGCACCGACGAGCTGGCCTGGCGCGGACGTTCCGCGCAGGAGCTGCACCCGGTGTTCGCCACCGTCGTGCAGACGTTGCACGGCCCCGACAGCGCCTGCCACGAGATCGTGCACGCCGGTACCCGATACCAGCTGGTGGTCAACCCGATCACCGATCACGGCCAACTGCTGGGCGCGGCGGTGGAGTGGCGCAGCCGCGCGCTGGAGACCACGGTGGAAACCGAAGTGGCCGCGCTGGTCGATGCCGCCGCGCAGGGCGACCTGAATGGTCGCATCGACGTGGCCGGCAAAGAGGGCTTCGTCCTGACCCTGGCGGTGAGCATCAACCGCCTGCTGGATACCTTCCAGGGCAATCTCTCCGGTCTGCAGGCGCTGCTGTCGGCGCTGGCCCAGGGCGACCTGCGGGTGCGCATGCGCGGTGACTTCCAGGGCGTATTCGCGCAGATGCGCGACGACGCCAATGCCACCGTGCAGCAGCTCACCGACATCGTCGCGCGGATCCAGCAGGCGTCGGTGGCGATCAACGGCGCCGCCGGCGAGATCGTCAGCGGCAACCATGACCTGGCCGATCGTACCGAGCGCCAGGCCGCGCACCTGGAGGAGACCGCATCGTCGATGGAGGAACTCACCGCCACGGTGCACCAGAACGCCGAGTCCGCCCAGGAGGCCAACCGCCTGGCGATCGAGGCAGCCGACATCGCCGTCCGCGGTGGCGATTCGGTGGGGCAGGTGGTGGCGAGCATGCGCGACATCGCCCAGGCATCGCATCGCATCGCCGACATCACCAGCGTGATCGACGGCATCGCCTTCCAGACCAGCATCCTGGCGCTGAATGCCGCCGTGGAGGCCGCGCGTGCCGGCGAGCAGGGACGCAGCTTCGCCGTGGTCGCCAGCGAGGTGCGGCTGCTGGCCCAGCGCAGTGCCGATGCCGCGCGCCAGATCAAGGGTCTGATCGAGGCCTCGGTGGACACCGTCGCCGCGGGCACGCGCCAGGTGGATCAGGCCGGCGCGACCATGCAGCAGATCGTCGGCAGCGTGCAGCAGGTGACCGCGATCATGGCGGGCATCTCGGCCGCGTCGCAGCAGCAGAGCGTGGGCATCGCGCTGGTGGGCAGGACGCTGCTGCAGATGGACGGCAGCACCCAGCAGAACGCCACACTGGTGGAAGAAGCCTCGGCGTCGGCGCAGGCGCTGCAGCGCCAGGCCAGGCATCTCTCCCAGGCGGTGGCCGCCTTCGAGGTGGAGCCGCCGCAGGCCCCGCGCAGCGCCCGTCTGGCGCACGCCTGACACGGGCCGATCGTTCCCGCACGCGCCTTCACTGGCCGCGTGCGGGGGTGGTCTCTATCCTGCTGGCATGAGCACACGAAAGAAGCCGGCAGCACCGGCGCAGCCCGGCGCATTCGTCCGTGTACGCGGCGCGCGCGAGCACAATCTCAGGAATGTCGACGTGGACATGCCGCGCGACGCGCTGGTGGTGTTCTCGGGCATCTCCGGCTCGGGCAAGTCCTCGCTGGCCTTCGGCACGCTGTACGCCGAGGCGCAGCGGCGCTACCTGGAGTCGTTGTCACCTTACGCACGGCGACTGATCGACCAGGTCGGCGTACCGGACGTGGATGCGATCGACGGTCTGCCGCCGGCGGTGGCGCTGCAGCAGCAGCGCGGCACTGCCAGCGTGCGGTCCAGCGTGGGCAGCGTCACCACGCTGTCCAGCCTGCTGCGCATGCTGTACTCGCGCGCCGGCACCTATCCGGCCGCGCAGCCGATGCTGTATGCCGAGGACTTTTCGCCCAATACACCGCAGGGCGCCTGCCCGAACTGCCACGGGCTGGGGTATGTGTACGAAGTGACCGAGCAGTCGATGGTGCCCGATCCGTCGCTGAGCATCCGTGAGCGCGCGATAGCTGCGTGGCCGCCGGCGTGGCACGGACAGAACCAGCGCGACATCCTGGTCACGCTGGGCTACGACGTGGACATCCCCTGGCGTGAGCTGCCGAAGAAGCAGCGCGACTGGATTCTGTTCACTGAGGAGCAACCGGTGGCGCCGGTCTACGCGGGCTTCACGCCGGCCGAAACCCGCGCTGCGCTGCGCCGGAAGGAAGAGCCCAGTTACATGGGCACTTTCACCGGTGCCCGCCGCTACGTGCTGCATACCTTCGCCACCACGCAGAGCGCGATGATGAAGAAGCGCGTGGCACGTTACATGATCGGCGCGACCTGTCCGGTGTGCGAAGGCAAGCGCCTCAAACGCGAGGCGCTGTCGGTCACTTTCGCCGGTCTGGACATCGGCGCGCTGTCGCAGCTGTCGCTCGCGGCGATGGCGCAGGTGCTGCGTCCGGCCGCCGAGGGGCGTTTCGACGTGCCGGTGGCGAGCGCCACGCGCAGCCGCGCGGCAGGCCGCAAGGCCACGGCCCGGCGGGTTGCTGCCGGTGGCAACGCACATGCCGGCGGCAGCGATGTGCGGCGCACCCCTGACCTGTCGGAAGAAAAGCGCATCGCCGCCCAGCGCATCGCGCGTGATCTGGTCGATCGCATCGGTACCCTGGAGGATCTCGGCCTGGGCTATCTGTCGATGGATCGCGCCACGCCCACGCTGTCGCCGGGCGAGCTGCAGCGGCTGCGCCTGGCCACGCAGATCCGCTCCAGCCTGTTCGGCGTGGTCTACGTGCTCGACGAGCCCACCGCCGGCCTGCACCCCGCGGACGGGGAAGCGCTGCATCGTGCGCTGGACCAGCTCAAGGCCGCCGGCAACACGTTGTTCGTGGTGGAACACGACCTGGAGATGCTGCGCCGTGCCGACTGGCTGGTCGATGTCGGCCCCGGCGCGGGCGAGCAGGGCGGGCAGGTGCTGTACAGCGGGCCGCCGGACGGGCTGCGCACGGTCGCCGCGTCGGTGACGGCGGCGTACCTGTTCGAGGATCGCGCGGCGCCACGCCGCACGCCGCGACCACCATCGGGCTGGCTGGCGCTGCGCGGGCTGCATCGCAACAATCTGCATGGGCTGGACGCGCGTTTCCCGCTGGGTGCGTTCACCGCAGTGACCGGCGTGTCCGGGTCCGGCAAGTCCAGCCTGGTCAGCCAGGCGCTGGTGGAGCTGGTTGGCGAGCACCTCGGCCATGAGCCGGCGGTGGAGGAGAGCGACGGCGATCTGCCCCAGCCGAGCGCGCTCGTGCGCACGCGCGGGCGGCTGCAGGGTGACACCGATGCGGTCACCCGGCTGGTCAACGTGGACCAGAAGCCGATCGGGCGCACGCCCCGCTCCAACCTGGCCACCTACACCGGCCTATTTGACCACGTGCGCCGCCTGTTCGCGGGGACGCGCATGGCCAAGGCGCGCCGCTACGGTGCCGGGCGCTTCTCGTTCAACGTCGCCCAGGGCCGCTGCGACACCTGCGAGGGCGAGGGGTTCGTGCATGTGGAACTGCTGTTCATGCCCAGCGTGTATGCGCCGTGCCCGACCTGCCACGGGCAGCGTTACAACGCCCGCACGCTGGAGGTGCAGTGGAACGGCCGCAACATCGCGCAGGTACTGGCGATGACCGTGGCGGAAGCGCTCGCGTTCTTTGCCGATGAGCCAGCCGTGCAGCGCCCGCTGCAGCTGCTGCGCGATATCGGGTTGGGCTACCTGCGCCTGGGCCAGCCCGCCACCGAGCTGTCCGGGGGCGAGGCGCAGCGCATCAAGCTGGCCACCGAGCTGCAGCGCAGCCAGCGCGGCAGCACGCTGTACGTGCTCGATGAGCCGACCACCGGCCTGCATCCGGCCGATGTGGACAAGCTGATGGCGCAACTGCACGGGCTGGTGGATGCAGGCAACACCGTGGTGGTGGTTGAACACGACCTGCGCGTGGTCGCTGGTGCCGACTGGGTGATCGACATCGGCCCGGGGGCGGGCGAGGCGGGCGGCACGATCGTGGCCGAGGGCACGCCCGCGCAGGTCAGTCGCGCCCGCCACGGTGCGACCGCGCGCTACCTGCGCCGCTGGTTCGAGTGATCCGGGCACACCGCCCGCCGCCGCGGCCATGCAACCGGACTGGAGGGCCATGAACAGCCAGCCCGGTCAAGGCTGGGCCCATCCCTCGATCTCGCCGGGGGCGAAGGGTCCGAGCTTCTGTTTGACGATGCGTCCGCGTGCATCCACCAGCACCGTGTAGGGCAGCAGCCCCTTGGCATTGCCGAGCTGCACGCTGGCGTCGGCCGGGCCGGGGGTATCGAGCACGATCGGGTAGTCCACCGGCACCTGCGCCAGGAACCCGCGCACACCCTCGACGGTATCCAGCGCCAGCCCCAGCACCTGCACGCCGTCGGCGGGTTGGCTGGCGGCAAAGGCCGCCAGCGCCGGCATTTCCTCCACACAGGGGCCGCACCAGCTGGCCCATACGTTGATCAGCAGCGGTCGCCCGGCAAACTGCGACAGGTCCACCGGGCGTCCGTCCAGATCCGGCAGGGTGATCGCCGGCAGGCGATCGCCGGGGCCGGCCACCGGCGCCGGCGGCGATGGGGCCGGAACAGCGTCCGGCGGCGTGCCATGCAGCCAGGTACCGGCGGCAATGCCGGCCGCGGCGGCTACGGCCGCCACCACCAGGTACCGGCGTGGCAGCCGCATGCTCATCGCGCGGTGCGCAGCAGGGCTTCTTCGACGATGGCCTGGGTCAGCACGGTCGGCAGCACGGTCGGCGGAGCGCCGGGGCCGTAGACCACATACAACGGCACGCCCACGGCCTTGTGTTCGTTGAGGAAGGCGGTGAGCTGCTCGTCCACGTTGGTGTAGTCGCCGCGCATGTACACCGCGTTGGTGCGGCGCAGGGTGTCCTCGAACGCATGGGTGGCCAGCACCGTGCGCTCGTTGGCCTTGCAGGTGACGCACCAGTCGGCGGTGATGTTGACGAACACCACGCGGTTGTCCTGGCGCAGGCGGTCGAGCATCTGCGGGGAGTAGGCCACCATGTTGTCGCTGGCCACCTGCGCGGCCTTGGCCGGCGGCGCCAGGCGGGTGACGCCCCACACCGGATAGAGCGCGGCGACGATCAGCAGCGTGGCCAGCAGGCCGGCCACGCGCTGGCTGCGCCAGCGGCTGCGCTCGAACCACCACAGCGCCAACGCCAGTACCACCAGGCCGCCCAGCACCAGGGTCATCGCATCCACGCCGCGCTGCTGGCCCAGTACCCACAGCAGCCAGATCGCGGTGCCGTACATCGGGAAGGCCAGCACGTGCTTGAGCGTTTCCATCCACGCCCCCGGGCGCGGCAGGCGACGTGCCAGCGACGGCACGAAGCCGATCAGCAGGAACGGCAGCGCCAGACCCAGGCCCAGTGCCAGGAACACCAGCATCGCCTGCGGTGCCGGCGCGGTGAAGGCAAATCCCAGAGCCGGGCCCATGAACGGGGCCACGCACGGGCTGGCGACCACGCAGGCCAGCACGCCGGTGAAGAAATCGCCCACCGGCCCGCTGCGCGAGGCCAGCGACTGGCCGATCCCGCCCAAGCTGCCGCCCAGGGTGAACACCCCGGACAGACTCAGGCCAACGGCGAACATCAGGTAGACCAGTGCGGCGATGAACCACGGATGCTGCAGCTGGAAGCCCCAGCCTGCGGCCTGGCCTGCCGCGCGCAGGGCCAGCACCAGTCCGCCGATCGCGGCGAAGGCGACCAGTACGCCAGCGGTGTACCACAGCGCATGGCTGCGCGCGCGCTGGCGGCTTTCCCCGCTCTGCGCCACGCCCAGCACCTTCAAGGACAGGATCGGCAGGACACACGGCATCAGGTTGAGGATCAGTCCGCCCAGCAGGGACAGCAGCAGCGCCACCACCAGGCTGGTCGGTGTGGTGTCGTTGCTGCCCGGCGGCGGCGTGCGCAGCGCGTTGTCGGCACTGGCGTCGGGGGCGGCCTGCTCGGCCACCGGCAGCACCGGTTCGTTGGGGCGGATCAGCATCGGCTGGGTGGCGATGCCGCTGTCGGCACGGTCGCGCGCCTGCGCACGCTTGTCACGGCTGGGCAGCGGTGCGATCACCTCCTGCTTGACGCTGGCATCGCTGCTGGTGCCGTTGACCTTGCCTGCCGGCAGCGACAGCTTCACCCGCCGCGTCATCGGCGGGTAGCAGATACCGTCGGTCTGGCAGCCTTGGAAGGTGATCACCAGGGTGGCATCGGCCGCGTCGGGACGGCTGCGGTGCAGCGGCAGCGGCACGTCGATCTGGTCGAAATACACCGCCACGTCGCCGAAATGCTCGTCACGGTGCGAGCGGGCGGCCGGCCACCGGGGCTTGTCGGCACGGATGCCGGCGGCGCCTTCGAGCTTCAGCGAGGTGCGGTCGCGATACAGGTAGTAGCCCGGCGCGGGGCTGAAGCGCAGCAGCACGGTGTTGCCGTCGCCAACGATCGCATCGAAGCCGAAGGCCTTTTCCGAGGGCAGCGGCAGCGCCTGGCTGGCGGCCATGCCGGGCAGGCGCAGGCCGCCGGACAGTGGGGTGTTGAAGGACGCCGCTGGCGCGGCGGCAGGCAGCGCGGCCGGAGCATCGGTGCGGGTCGCTGTGGCGCCCGGCAGCTTCACCTGCAGCGTGCGCTTCTGGGGCGGATAGCAGACGCCGGCGTCGGCGCAGCCCTGATAACGCACTTCCAGGGTGACGGTATCGGCGCCATCGGCGGCCTTGCCGGGCAGCACCGCAATCAGACGTTCGCGGTAGGTTTCCACTTCACCGAAGAAGTCATCGTGGTGCTTCTTGCCGGCCGGCATCTGCAATGCATCGGCGACGAAGCCGGCCTCCGGCTTGACCGTGGTGCGGTGGCGGTACAGGTAGTAGCCCGGGGCGATGGACCAGCGCACTTCGATGCGGTCGCGGTCACGCGCCTGCGCGGTCAGCCCGAACGCCTCATCCACCGGAAGCAGGTCTTTCTCACTGACAGCCCAGGCGGGCAGGGACAGCACCAGCAGCGCGCACAGCGCGGCAACACGACAAAGCAGCGTCATCAATCACTTTCCTCACGGGTCTGCGCCCGAATCCAATCCAGGTACGCCGGTAGACCGGCGCGGGTTTCGACCGCAATGCACTCGGGGAGTTCATACGGGTGCAGGGCCTGCACGCGGGCGATGGTCGCGTCCAGGCGGGCGCCGGTGGTTTTGATCAGCAGCTGGACCTCGGGGTCCTCGCTGATCCGGCCCTGCCAGCGGTACGTCGAGTGCGCGCCTTCCAGGCGGGTCACGCAGGCGGCCAGCCGTTCCTCCACCAACGCGTGTGCCAGCCGCGTGGCGCAGGCCACGTCGGGGCAGGTGGTGAACAACAGAAAGATGGGATCGGCGGTCGACATGACCCGCAAGTATAGGGCCGTGACCGGCCGGTCCCGGCGGGACCGGCCGGCAGCGCTCAAACCCGGTCGTGCCGGCCGCTGGCCGGCAATGCCGGATACGTCAATTCGCCAGCTGGCAGGTCGCCGGCCTGGCCGAGGTGAACAGGGCCGGGGTGGCCCACTCGGGGTGGTCGATGAAGGGGTTGCGGTTGCCCTGGAAGCTGTAGATCACCTCGTTGCGGGCGCGTTCGGCCGCATCCGGCGGGTCGGACAGGTGCCAGTCGATCAGGGTCGAGAGCAGGCCCATGTACGCCGGCGAAGCGGAGGTCTTGACGATCCTGCTGCGGTCGTCGGTCAGCTCCAGGTCCGGCTCGGACTGGCCGGTCTTGGCGTCCTTGCCACCCTCATAGCGGATCGCCATGTACATCACCGCCCGCGCCATGTCGCCCTTGCGGTGGCCCCACACCTCGAAGGTGCCGCCATTGCCGTCGGGTGTGCGCACCCAGTTGGAGTTGCCCGGGTAGCCGCCGCTGCCGCCGCCAAAGCCGTTGTTGGACTCGGTCGCGCGCTCGCCGCAGCTGCTGTCGCACTTGCCGAACGGCTTGTTGCCGCGGTCGGCGTTCCACTGCGCATCGGTCAGGTACAGCATGTGGGTGTCGGTGTAGGGCGCATACGGCAGCCCCTTGTCACCGGTGGTGCTGGCAAAGCCGAGCGAGTTGGGCCAGGTGTGCTCGCGGTTGTAGGTCAGCCCGCTGCCCGTGCCCGCGCGGCCGCTGACCTTGGTGTAGCTGCGGTTGCGGTAGGCGTCCAGGATCCTGCCGCTGTTGTTGGGATCTTCGTCGGCGATTTCCAGGATGGTCCAGGTGCTGGTGCCTGAACCGCTGTACGGATAGGCGGTATGGCCCTTGATGGTTTCATGCAGCGAGCAGCGCAGCTGGCTCGGGGTGGAGGTGTTCACCCGCGAGTAGTACGTGCCCGGCGTGCCAGGGTCCGGATTGCCCGGGTCGGGGTTGCCGGTCGTGGTGGCAACGGTGAACGCGATGCGGGTGTCCGCTGCCGGGCGGGCGCCCTGGGCATCGGTGATGCGGGTGGCGCGGATGTCGAAGCGGCACGCCTCGCCGGCCACCAGTGCCGTGTTGGTGGACAGCGTGAAGCGCGAGCCGCTGCTGGCGTGGCTCAACGGCACGGTGCCGGACTGGCCGCAGCTGAGCACGAACGCGCCGCTGGCCAGGGTGACCGGCTCGCTGAACGTCACGCTGAGGTCGGCGGCCGCCGGGAAGGTGCTGGCGCCCTGTTCCGGCGTGGTGGCGCGTACCGACGGCGGGGTGTTCGGCCCGGTGCTGCCGCCGCCGCTGAAGGTCTGGCCGTTGTTGCAGGCGCCAAAGGTCTGCGTCGCCGAGGCGGCCCAGGTGAAGTGGGCGTACTGGCTGCCGCTGCCGGTGAGCTGCAGGGAGGTGCCGGGGGCGGTGCTGTTGGTCTCGCTGACCGGAATGTTCTGACTGGTCAGGCCGGCCGCCGGGCCGCCGGAGGCGGTGATGGTGCCCTCGTAGCTGATGAACTGCACCACCTTGCCGCTGGCGTCCACCAGCGCGATCCCGTCGTTGGCGCCGTTCTGCAGGCCGTTGCTGGGGTAGGTGACCGTGGCCAGGGTGGCGCTGCCGCAGCCGGCGGCGGTGCCTGCCGGTACCGGATTGTTGGCGTAGACCGTGGCTGCCGACGGGGTGCTGCCGTTGTACAGGTACAGCCGGTAGTCGGCCAGGTTCTCCCCGGCGGTGGCAACGACTTCGATGGCCTCGCCGACATCGCCGGCGGGGGTACTGTCGTCGTAATGCAGTTCATTGATGAACACATCGGCCCGGGCGGTGCCGGCGGCGAGCGCCAGCAGACAGCCCAGGGACAGCGGGGTGAGCAACCTCATCTACGGCTCCTTGTGATTGGGAATTGCTGGCCGAATCTAACCAATCCAAATGACACATTTATCTAATGTGTCGCATTCGGCCCCCACTTATGGGACGTGCGTCAAGAATCGAAATTTACGTGCGACCCCCCTTGAAAGGGCGGTGGGCAGCACCATCTCTGCCCTGTCCCGCACTGTCGGGTTTTTTCGTGAGCGGTGCTGGCAGTCGCCTTGTGCGAGTGCTAACATCGCCAGACTTTTCCAGACCAATCAATAACTTAAGAGGTCTCATATGAGCATCAAGCCGCTTCACGACCGCGTTGTGGTCAAGCCGATCGAAGCCGACGAAATCTCCGCCGGCGGCATTGTGATTCCCGATTCCGCCAAGGAAAAGTCCACCAAGGGTGAAGTCGTGGCCGTGGGCCCGGGCAAGCCGCTGGACAACGGCAGCGTCCGCGCGCCGTCGCTGAAGGTCGGCGACAAGGTCATCTACGGCCAGTACGCCGGCAGCAGCTACAAGTCCGAAGGCGTCGAATTCAAGGTCCTGCGCGAAGACGACATCCTCGCCATCGTTGGCTGAGTGCGTCGCGCCCGTTCCTTCTGATCCAACCCAATCATTCGAGGTAAGAGCTAATGGCTGCCAAAGATATCCGTTTCGGTGAAGACGCCCGTTCGCGCATGGTGCGCGGCGTCAACGTGCTCGCCAATGCCGTCAAGGCCACCCTGGGCCCGAAGGGCCGCAACGTCGTGCTCGAGAAGAGCTTCGGCGCCCCGACCATCACCAAGGACGGCGTCTCCGTCGCCAAGGAAATCGAACTGGCTGACAAGTTCGAGAACATGGGCGCGCAGATGGTGAAGGAAGTCGCGTCGCGTACCAACGACGACGCCGGCGACGGCACCACCACCGCCACCGTGCTGGCCCAGGCCCTGATCCGCGAAGGCGCCAAGGCTGTTGCTGCCGGCATGAACCCGATGGACCTCAAGCGCGGTATCGACAAGGCCGTGATCGCCGCCGTCGCCGAGCTGAAGAACATCTCCAAGCCGACCGCCGACGACAAGGCCATTGCCCAGGTCGGTACGATCTCGGCCAACTCGGACGAGTCGATCGGCAACATCATCGCCGAAGCGATGCGCCGCGTGACCAAGGAAGGCGTCATCACCGTTGAAGAAGGCTCGGGCCTGGACAACGAGCTGGACGTCGTCGAAGGCATGCAGTTCGACCGCGGCTACCTGTCGCCGTACTTCATCAACAACCAGCAGTCGCAGACCGCTGACCTGGACGATCCGTACGTGCTGCTGCACGACAAGAAGATCTCCAACGTGCGCGACCTGCTGCCCGTGCTGGAAGGCGTCGCCAAGGCCGGCAAGCCGCTGCTGATCATCGCCGAAGACATCGAAGGCGAAGCGCTGGCCACCCTGGTGGTCAACACCATCCGTGGCATCGTCAAGGTCGTGGCCGTCAAGGCACCGGGCTTCGGCGACCGTCGCAAGGCGATGCTGGAAGACATGGCCGTGCTGACCGGCGGTACCGTGATCTCCGAGGAAATTGGTCTGTCGCTGGAAAAGGCGACGATCAAGGACCTGGGCCGCGCCAAGAAGGTGCAGGTCTCCAAGGAAAACACCACGATCATCGATGGCGCCGGCGAGAAGGCCAACATCGAAGCGCGCGTGACCCAGATCAAGACCCAGATCGAAGACACCTCGTCGGATTACGACCGCGAAAAGCTGCAGGAACGCGTGGCCAAGCTGGCCGGCGGCGTGGCCGTGATCAAGGTCGGCGCCTCGACCGAAATCGAAATGAAGGAAAAGAAGGATCGCGTCGACGACGCCCTGCACGCCACCCGTGCAGCCGTTGAAGAAGGCGTGGTCCCGGGCGGCGGCGTCGCCCTGGTCCGTGCGGTCACCGCGCTGGCTGGCCTGAAGGGTGCCAACGAAGACCAGAACCACGGCATCCAGATCGCCCTGCGCGCGATGGAAGCCCCGCTGCGTGAAATCGTCGCCAACGCCGGCGAAGAGCCGTCCGTGATCGTCAACAAGGTCAAGGAAGGCACCGGCAGCTACGGCTACAACGCCGCCACCGGCGAATTCGGCGACATGCTGGAATTCGGCATCCTGGACCCGACCAAGGTGACCCGTTCGGCGCTGCAGAACGCTGCCTCGATCGCTGGCCTGATGATCACCACCGAAGCAATGGTTGCCGAAGCCCCGAAGAAGGATGACGGCGCTGGCGCAGCTGGCGCCGGCATGGGCGGCATGGGTGGCATGGGCGGCATGGACTTCTGATGCAACGGCCGGCCGCTGGCTGGCCCGCATCGGTCCGATAGGTGCCGACCCCCGGTCGGCACGTATCCGCCACGAAACAGGAAAAACCCCGCCGCAAGGCGGGGTTTTTTTTTTGCGCGCGGGGCGGCGTTCAGCGCGCGCTCGCCGGCGCCTCGACTTCCTCCTGCAGCCAACCCAGGAACGCGGCGATGGCCGGGTTCTCCTCGGCCCCGGGCAGGGTGACCGCGTAGTACGCAAACCGCGTGGGCCACGGCTGGTCCAGCGCGATCGCCAGCCGCCCGCTGGCTACGTCGGCCTGCACGTACAGGTCGCGCACCAGCGCGATGCCCTGGCCCGCTTCAGCGGCACGGATCAGCAGCACATCATCATCGAAGGCCGGCCCGCGCGTGATGCGTGGGTCCGGCGGGAGCCCCAGCGCGCTGAACCAGAGCGACCAGTCGCTGCGGTCCGAGTCCTGCAGCAGCGGGTACTGCAGGCAGTCCACTGCCGCGCGGATCGGTGGCCCGGCGGCGAGCAGGGTCGGGCACGCCACCGGCAGCAGCACCGGGGCCGCCAGGTGTCGCGAGACCAACCCGGGATACTCGCCAAGGCCGTGACGGATCGCAATGTCGATGCGGTCGCGACGCAGGTCCACCAGGGTCGAGGAGGCTTCCACCCGCACTTCGATGTCCGGATGCCGTTCGGTGAAGCGCCCCAGTCGCGGCACCAGCCACGACGCAGCGAAACCGGGCACCGTACTGATGGTCAGTGTCTGCCGCGCATGGATGGCCTCCAGCGCGGCCATGCTGTCCTGGATCTGATCGAACGCCCGCAGCAGCGCCGGATGTACCTGCGCGCCGGCCGGGGTCAACGCGACTCCCTGGCGCGTGCGCGTGAACAGCGCCACGCCGGTGCGCGCCTGCAGCAGCTTGAGCTGCTGGCTGATGGCACCGGGGGTGACGCCCATGACGGCGGCGGCCGCCTTGAGGCTGCCATGACGGCCGGTTTCGACGAAGGCGCGCAGCGCCAGCAACGGAAGTACAGCGCCCATGACGTTAGATTTTCTCTCTTTTGTGGGCAGGATAAATCGTTCTACAGCAGGCATTGGGCTGCGTAGCATCGCGATCATGTTGAAACGCGGGAAGTTAGTCCAGCTGCGTTTCCCGGCACGCCGCCGCCCCCGTCCATTGCCCCACAGGAGACCGCCGTGTCCCCCGCTTCGCTGCACCTGTACACCGACAGTTCGCCCAACGGCTTCAAGATCACCATCGCGCTGGAAGAACTCGGCATTCCCTACACGCTGCACCACGTGCGCATTGCCGAGGGCGAGCATCGCCATCCCGACTACCTAGCACTGCATCCACACGGCCGCATCCCCGTGCTGGTGGACGAGGCGGCCGGCATCACCGTGTTCGAGTCCGCCGCCATCCTGTTGTACCTGGCCGAGCAGAGCGGACGCCTGCTGCCGCCCACGCCCGCCGCGCGCTGGGCGGCCATCACCTGGCTGATGTTCCAGTCCGCCAGCGTCGGGCCGATCCTTGGCCAGCGCGTGCACTTCGAGATGTTCGACGCGCAGCCCAACGCCGCTGCCATCGCGCGCTACCGCAACCTGAGCGCGGCCTTCTTCGCGACGCTGGATCAACGCCTTGCGGGCAATGTCTGGCTGGCCGGCGAGACGTACTCCATCGCCGATATCGCCGGCTACGGCTGGACCCACATCGCGCGGATCATCGACATGGATTTCAGTGCCTACCCGCACCTGAGCGCGTGGCATGACCGCATGTCGCAGCGGCCGGCGGTGCAGCGTGGCGTACAGCGTCCCGAACCGGCAACCGGCCCTTGATCCAGGAGTTCCAACGATGACGCTGTTGACCGATATCGCCGCGATGCCGGCGCCCCTGACCGGCGCCTCCGCCCCTGCGTTCGTCCACCACGCCGGCTACCAGCGCATGTTCCGCGAGGGCGCCCTCACCCTCGGCATCTTCCTGCCGCTGCGCGTCTACCAGGGCGACATGCAGGTGCTGGCCGGGCAGGCGGATCTGGTGCGCCAACTGGACCGCGATGGTTTCGCCGCGACCTGGGTGCGCGACGTGCCGCTGTTCGATCCGCTGTTCGGCGACGCCGGGCAGGTGTTCGATCTCTTCACCTATCTCGCCTTCCTTGCCGCGCGTACCGAGCGGCTGGCGTTGGCCACGGGCAGCGCGATTTTCACGCTGCGGCACCCGATCGACCTGGCCAAGGCGGCGGCCACCCTCGACCAGCTGTCCGGCGGGCGCCTGGTGCTGGGTATCGCCTCCGGGGATCGACCGGTCGAGTTCCCCGCGTATGGGCTGGATCACGCCACGCGCGGCGAGCGCTTCGCCGCGTCGGTCGCCTACGTACGCCAGTTGATGCAGTCCGGCCCGCTGCAGATCGACTCGCCGCTGGGCGTGCTGCAGGGCGTGGAACTGCTGCCCAAACCGGTGGCCGGCGCGATTCCGCTGCTGGTGACCGGTACCTCCCGGCAGACGCTCGACTGGGTGGGGCAGCACGCCGATGGCTGGCTCACCTATCCCGATGCGACCCACCATGCCGGTGGGCCGCAGCGTCTGGCGGAGAAGATCCGGGCGTGGCGCCGTCTCATTCCCGACGGTGGTTTCCGGCCGCATGTCACCAATGAATGGCTGGATCTGGTGGAGGACCCGAACCATCCACGCACCCCGCTCAATGGCGGCTACACGCTGCGGACCGGCCGCAACGGGCTGATCGAGCTGCTCGGCGAGTGGCAACGGGCCGGCGTCAACCACGCCGCGCTCGGCATCCAGTTCTCGCAGCGGCCCGCCGCAGAGGTGCTGCAGGAGCTGGCCGAGTACGTGCTGCCGTTGTTCCCCTCGCATGACGGGCCACCCGCAGCGCCCGTGCGCTGGTAACACGCAGGCCCCATCGCCAGCCCTCAGCCGGCGGTGGGGCGCTGCAGGCAGATGCGCGCCGCACCGGCGGTGATGTCCACCTGGCTGTCGAGCATCGCGTCGGCACCCAGGATCAACGCCGGCCGATCCTCCAGTCCAATCGCCTTGAACACCGGCAGCGCGCTGATCCGTACCTCGAAGGCCGGATGCTGCCACGCGCCACTGCGCAGCGCGGGCAGGGTGTACAGCCAGCTTGGCTGAGGTTGCCCGCCCAGCCCCTCGGTGCCTTTCTCGCGAGGGACCACCCGCGGATCACTGCCATCAGTGCGCAGCCCCAGGGCCTGCGCGGCGGCGGCGTTGAGCACGGTCTGCGCGGCCCCGGTATCCACCACTGCAATCGCCTCGATGCCGGCGTCGCCCAGGCGGGTGGTGATGAAGCCGAAGCCCTCCAGACCCCGACGTCGTTCCGGCATCGCATTGGTCTGGCAATGGGGCCCCCCGGCGAGCTGGCCGGCCGTCCACAACTGCAGTTCCTTCGCGGCAAAATCCCAGCGGGTATCCCAGCGCCGCGTGAGGTCGTTGCCGAGAATGCCGTCAACGGTGACCGCCTTTTCCGGCGCGGACAGGCGTGACAGGTCCGAGTGCATGCCCACGATCTTCAGCGTCATGCTGCCGATCGCCCAGTCGGCCTGCCGCATGCGGTTCGCCGTGGCGCTGCTGGCGGACGCGCCGCGGATCTGCCCGGTGGTCGGGTTGCCGACGTCTTCCAGGCCATAGCGGCGGGCGATCCGGCTGTCGAGCAGGGTGGCTCCTGCGGCGCTGTCCACCACGAACCGCAGCGGCTCTGCGCGTCCATCCAGGCGCACGGCGATGGCAGGGTGCATCGCCTGCATCCACATCGGCAGCACATGTTCCGGTGCTGTCGCGGCGGGGGCGATCGGGGCGGTGGGGACGGCCGCGGCCGTGGCGGCAAACAGCGGGAGCAGGGCAGGGTGCATGGGAAATCGCCGTGGAAAGGAGGCGTCATTGACCCGCATTGCCGTATCGCGGGAATGTCCGCGTTGATACCGTGCCGATACAGAGCTGCCCGATACTGCACGCATGAACGCAACCGCCGACATCATCGTGGTCGACGATGACACCAGCATCCGCGACGCCCTTGCCGAGTGCCTGGAAGGGCACGGATTCCGCGTGCGCGTGGCCGCCGATGCGCAGGCGCTGGACCGGTTGCTGGCGGTCCAGCGCCCCGACGCGATCATCCTGGACTGGATGATGCCGGGTGAGGATGGCCTGTCGGTCTGCCGACGGCTGCAGGCTCGTGCCATCCCGATCCTGATGCTGTCGGCGATGGGGGCCACGCCGGACCGCGTCATCGGTCTGGAAATGGGGGCCGACGATTATCTGGCCAAACCCTTCGATCCGCGCGAGCTGATCGCGCGCGTGCGCGCGCTGCTGCGCCGGCAGGACAAACTGCGGGGGCAGGCCGTGGTCGAGCTGCGCTTTGCCGGCTGGCGCCTGCTGCCGGAGCAGCGTCGTCTGTGGGCGCCCGATGGCGCCGAAGTGCTGCTGAGCCGTGGCGAGTTCGCGTTGCTGCAGGCGCTGGCCGAGCGTCCCGGCCGCGTGCTCGATCGCGAGCGGCTGATGCAGCTCACCCGCGGCGACGCGCATGACAGCGTGGACCGCGCCGTGGATCTGGCCATCAGCCGGCTGCGTCGCAAGCTGGCGCAGGCGGCTGTCGGCGGCGAGGCGCTCGTCCACACGCTGCGGGGCGAAGGCTACCGGTTCGACGCCACCGTGGAGACGCTGTGACCCGGCGCTGGTCTACGGCTGCCTGGATCGCGATGCTGGCGGTGAGCAGCCTGCTGCTCGCCACTCTGGTGAGCCTGGTCGTGATCGGCTGGATGCCACGGCCCGCGCCACCGCAGATGCGGCTGGATCGTGCCGTGGAGGTGCTGCGCGGCGCACGCGCGCCAGGGCCGGAAGGGATGCGCGTGACCCTGCGCGAGGTGCCGCCTGGCGGGTATGCCAGTCCCTGGCTGACGCAGTTGGCCGCCCAGCAGCTGGGCCAGCCGGTCGAGCACGTCAGGCTGGTCTGGAAAGGGGCCGACAAAGCCCCGGACATCAAGGTGTTCGCCCGCGGTGCATCGGTCAGCGCAAGCGCCGACCCCGACGTGGTACGGACGCAGGGCGCGCTGCTGGCAGCGCTGCAGTGGCCGGCGTTCGAACTGGGCGTGCGCGGCGCCGACGGCCGTTGGCAGGTGCTGGGCAGCGACGTCAGCGACGTTGCCGCGTGGCGTCGGCAGGTGCTGCTGGCGTTGCTCGGCGGCACCTTGCTGCTGGCCCCGTTGGCGACCTGGGCCGCACGTCGGATCGGGCGTCCGCTGCGGCGGCTGGCCGATGCCAGCGCTGAGGTGACCCTGCACGCGATGACGCGGCTGCCCGATGATGGCCCGCGCGAGGTGCAGGTGCTGGCCAGTGCGATCAACGCCGGCCGCGAGCGCCTGCGCGACCAGGCGCAGGACATGACGCGCATGCTCGCCGCCGTGGCGCACGACCTGCGTACTCCCTTGACCGGCCTGCGCCTGCGCGCGGAATCCGCACCGCCTGCGCAGGCCGCGCGGATGGTGGCCGACATCGAGCGCATGAACGCCATGATCGAACAGGTGCTCGACTACGCCCGCGGCGAACTGGAGCCGGCCTCGATGCGGCCCGTGGAGATGGGCGCGCTGCTGGACGACTGCGTACAGTGCGCGCGCCTGCGGGGCGTGCAGATCCATGCCGATCTGCCCGCGCACCTGCCCTGGCACGGCGACGCGCTGCTCCTGCGGCGCGCGCTGGACAACCTGATCGACAACGCCGCGCGCTATGCCGGCGCGGTGGAGGTGGCCGTCCAGCGCACGGCGGAGGCGCTGTGGGTGGACGTTGCCGATCGTGGCCCGGGCATTCCCGAGGCGGAGAAGGCGCGGTTGCTGCAACCCTTCCAGCGCCATGAAACCTCGCGCAACCGCAGCACCGGCGGCACCGGCCTGGGCCTGGCGGTGGTGCAGGGCGCGGTGCGTCAGCACGGTGGCCAACTGCAGCTGGTGGACCGGCCGGGAGGCGGGTTGATCGTTCGTCTGTGCTTTCCGATATAGTTAGCCGCCGTATTACTTGATCCGTGCCCGCATGCTGGAACCCAAACACCAGGCCTTTCTCAGCGAACTGCAGCGCCGTGGCCACGCCGAGCACGAGGGTCTGACCCAGTGCTTCCAACTGCTGTCGCTGTCCCGCGCGATCGACCAGGACTGCGCGCACCGCCTGGCCCCGCTGGGGCTGAGCGAAGGCCGCTTCGTGCTGCTGTTCCTGCTCCAGGGGGCCGAGCAGCCCCTGTCGCCACACCAGCTCGCCGAGCGCGCCGGCGTGACCCGCGCCACCATCACCGGGCTGCTCGACGGCCTGGCGCGGGATGCGCTGCTGGAGCGCCACCCCGATCCGGACGACAGGCGCCGGGTCAACGTGCGTCTCACCGCTGCGGGCGAGGCGCTCGCGGTGCAGCTGTTCGACCAGCACACGCAGTGGATCGGCGGCCTGTTCGCCGATCTCAGCGATCAGGAACGCAGCCTGCTCAGTGGCATGCTGTGCCGCATCTGGGCACGCACCGATGCGGGGAAGATCGCATGACGAAGAAGCCGCCGTTGTCACGCGAGCGCCGTGCCCAGCTGGATGCGGGCCGGGTCGAAGCGGCGCATCTGGCCGAGATCCTCTCGCTGGATTTCGCCCGCCTGCTTGCCGCTGTCGCCCCATCCCTGCCGGCCTCGGCCGTGGACAGCATGCGCAAGGCCGCCAACAGCGGCATCACCCTGCGCATGCAGGGCGCGGCGACGCTGCTGCGCGCGCATGCGCTCGGCGATCCGCAGCACTGGCAGCGCCATACCAGCGACACCGTGCGTGGCTGGGCCTGCTATCTGATCGGCAGCGACCCGCGCCTGACACTGGAGCACAAGCTCGATGCGATGCGCGCGCTGGCCGACGATCCGCATTTCGGCGTGCGCGAATGGGCGTGGCTCGCACTGCGCCCGCACATCGCCGCCGAGCCGCGGCGGGTGCTGGCGCATGTGCACGGCTGGACCGCCGATGCGTCCCCCAACGTGCGCCGTTTCGCCTGCGAAGCGCTGCGTCCGCGCGGGGTGTGGGCCGCGCACATCGCGTTGTTCAAGCAGGAACCGCAGCACGCGCAGCCGCTGCTGGAAGCGCTGTGCTGCGATGAATCGCGTTACGTGCAGGACTCGGTGGGCAACTGGTTGAACGACGCCGGCAAGAGCCAGCCGGCGTGGGTGCGATCGCTGTGCGCGGCCTGGGCCGAACGCCATGACGGCGCGGCCAATGCATACGTGCGCAAGCGCGCGCTGCGCCTGCTGGACAAGGCCGGGTAAGCCGCCGCGATGCGACCGCGTCCACGCCTGAACGCGGCGCGCCAGTTGCGTTTGAAACAGTTGGCAGCCCTGAAACCCTGTGTTATCACTAGTCCCCAATGAACGCACGCCCCGCCAATGCCTACTTTTGGTATTACTTTCCGAAGCCACCGGCGGAGGAAGGCATGCGCTCACCCTGAAGAAAGCTTCAGACGCATTCCCGAAAGCCGCCAGCGCACCTGGCGGCTTTTTTGTTGCCGCCGCGCTGGGGACCCCCACCTTCCAAGGAGTTCCCCCATGCCCCCGCACACCGACGACCTGCGCATCCGCAAGATCGAACCGTTGACCCCGCCGGCCCAGCTGCTGGCGATGCTGCCCTGTGACGATGAAGCCTCCGACACGGTAAGCGCCTCGCGCGCCGCGCTGCACGAGATCCTGCATGGCCGCGACGACCGTCTGGCGGTGGTGATCGGCCCGTGCTCGATCCACGATCCGGTGGCCGCCATCGAGTACGCCCAGCGCCTCAAGCCGCTGCGCGATGCGTATGCCGATGCGCTGGAGATCGTCATGCGCGTGTACTTCGAGAAGCCGCGCACCACGGTGGGCTGGAAAGGCCTGATCAACGATCCCGACCTGGACGGCAGCTTCAACATCAACAAGGGCCTGCGCGTGGCGCGTGGCCTGCTGCGCGACATCAACAAGCTGGGCCTGCCGGCCGGCGTGGAGTTCCTGGACGTGATCTCGCCGCAGTACATCGCCGACCTGGTGGCCTGGGGCGCGATCGGTGCGCGGACCACCGAAAGCCAGGTGCACCGCGAGCTGGCGTCTGGGCTGTCGTGCCCGGTCGGGTTCAAGAACGGCACCGACGGCAACATCAAGATCGCCGCCGATGCGATCGGCGCGGCCTCCAACCCGCACCACTTCCTCTCGGTGACCAAGGAAGGCGGCACCGCCATTGTTGCCACCGCCGGCAACCCCGATTGCCATGTGATCCTGCGCGGCGGCAAGACCCCCAACTACGACGCCACCCATGTCGAGGCAACCAGCCAGACGCTGGCGAAGTCGCACCTGCCCGCGCGCATCATGATCGACGCCAGCCACGCCAACAGCAGCAAGAATCCGGAAAACCAGCCCAAGGTCATCGCCGACATCAACGCGCAGCTGGCCAACGGCGAAGAGCGCATCGTCGGTGTGATGGTCGAGAGCCACCTTGTAGCGGGCCGGCAGGATCTGGTCGAGGGCCAGCCGCTGGTCTACGGGCAGAGCATCACCGATGGCTGCATCGGCTGGGACAGCTCCCTGGCCGTGCTCGAGTCGCTGGCGCAGGCGGTCCGCGCCCGGCGTGCCGCGCGGGTCAGCGAAGCGGCCTGAAAGTGGGGCGACGCCGGCAACGGTGATCCCGCTGAAGCATGGCATCGCCGCATCGTCGCATCGTCCGACGACGATGCGACGGCGGTGGTGGCGCGTGTGTCACGGCAGAACGCCGCCGGGCAGAACCCGGCGCTACGCGGGGCGTCGCAGCCGGGCCAACGCCAGGTAGATGGCCGGGGTGGTGTACAGGGTCAGCCACTGGCTGACCAACAGCCCGCCGACGATGGCGATGCCCAGCGGCTGGCGCATCTCCCAGCCTTCGCCGGTGGCCAGCATCAACGGCAGGGTACCGAGCAGGGCGGCCACACTGGTCATCAGGATCGGGCGGAAGCGCAGCCGTGCGGCCTCGCAGATCGCATCGCAGGGCGACAGGCCGCGCTCGCGCTCGGCCGACAGCGCGAAGTCGATGATCAGGATGGTGTTCTTCATCACAACCCCGACCAGCAGGAACAATCCGAGCAGCGAGATCAGATTCAATTCGTTGCCGAACGCCATCAACGCCAGCAGCGCGCCGACGCCGGCCGAGGGCAGGGTGGAGAGGATCGCCAGCGGCTGCACGACGCTCTCGTACAGCACGCCGAGCACCAGGTATACCGCCAGCATCGCGCCAAGGATCAGCCACAGCTGGCGTGCGCGCAGTTTCTCGAAGCCGCCGGCCTCGCCACTGAGCCGCGCCTGCACCTGGGTAGGCAGCATGATCCCGGCCATCGCGCGGTCCACCGCCTTCACCGCCTGCTCCAGGCTCACGCCGGGGGCCAGCGCGAACTCGATCCAGACCGAGGCGAACTGCTGGCTGTGGTAGATCCGGTCCGGTGCCATGCCGTAGTCCCAGCGGGCGATGGACGACAGCGGCAGGCGCTGGCCATCCTTGCCGATCACGTGGATCTGCTCCAGCGTCGAGGGGTCCTGCGTGTAGCGCGGGTCCAGTTCCATCACCACCCGATACTGATTGAGCGTGTCGTACAGGGTGGCCACCTGGCGCTGGCTGAAGGCGTTGTTGAGCACCGAGGCGATCATGCGCATGTCCACGCCCAGCCGGGCGGCCGCATCGCGGTCGATGTCCAGCACCACCTGGCGCATGCCCTCGTCACCTTTGGACGCCACGTCCACCACTTCGGGCAGGGCGCGCAGCGCATCGTCGACCCGCGGCGTCCACTGGCGCAGCGCGGCCAGGTCGCCGGACAGGAGCTGGAGCTCGTACTGGCCGCTGTCACCGCCGCCCTCGAGCTTGAGGTCCTGGTCCACCCACAGGAACATCCCGCCACCGGGGATCTTCGGCATGTTGGCGCGCAGGCGGTCGATCACCTGCTGGCTGGAGACCTTCCGCTCGGCCAGCGGCTTCATCTTGATCATGATGAAGGCGTTGTTGACCCCGCTGCGCCCGCCGATGTACCCGATGATGTCGCTGATCGCCGGATCGGCCAGCAGCAGCTGGCGATAGGCCTCGATCTTGGGCTGCATCACCTGGAAGGACAGCCCGTCGTCGCCACGCGCGAAGCCGCGCAGCTGCGCGGTGTCCTGCTTGGGCACGATGCCCTTGGGCACCTGCTGGAACAGCCACACGTTCAGCGCGATCACACCGGCAAACAGCAGCAGCGGCAGCGCGAGCCAGCGGAGCATCGCCTGCAGGCTGCCCACGTAGGCGTTGCGCAGGCGCTCGAACAGCGCGGTGCCCGCACGCTGCAGTCCGATGCCGGGGCCAGGCCGCGCCTGCCCGGGCAGGCGCGCGCACAGCATCGGGGTCAGGCTCAGCGACACCAGCAGCGATACGCCCATCGCGGCGACCAGGGTCAACGAGAACTCGCGGAACAGTTTCTCGACGAAGTCGTCCAGGAACAGAATCGAGACGAACACCACGGCCAGCGCGATGTTCATCGACAGCAGCGTGGCGCCCACCTCGCCGGCACCGCGCAAAGCGGCCTGCAGCGGTGACGCGCCGAGCTCACGATGGCGGGCGATGTTCTCGAGCACGACGATGGCGTCATCGACCACCAGCACTGCGGCGACGATCAACGCCATCAGCGACAGTGTGTTGAGCGAGAACCCCAGCAGCGCGATGATTGCCAGCGCGCCCAGCAGCGACACGGGGATCGCCAGCGCCGGCACCAGCGCCGCGCGCCAGTGGCCGAGGAAGGCCAGTACCACCAGCACCACCAGCGCGACCGCCAGCAGCAGGGTCAGCTCGGCCTCGCGCAGGGTGGCGCGGATCACCGGCGAGCGGTCCATCACCAGTTGCATGTCGATGCTGGCCGGCAGCAGTGCCTGCAGGGTATCCATCTGCGCGGTGATCGCATCGACGGTCTCGATGATGTTGGCATCCGGCTGGCGGCTCACAATCAGCAGCACCGCCGGACGTGCGTTGTGGAAGCCGCTGGCGTAACGGTCCTCGACCCCTTCGCTGACCGCCGCCACGTCCCCCAGATGGACCGGCCTGCCGTCACGCATGGCGACCACGAGCGACCGGTACTCGGCAGCCGTGCGCAGCTGCAGGGTTGCCTCCAGCTGCCATTGCCGCGACCGGCTGGCGATCGTGCCGAGCGGTTTGAGCGCATTGGCATTGCGGATCGCCGCGGCCACATCGTCCAGCGCGATGCGGTACTGGTTCAGCGCGTTGGGGTCCAGAGACACGCGTACCGCCGGCAGCGAACTGCCGCCCACCTGTACCTCGCCCACGCCGGGGATCTGCGCCAGCTTCTGCGCGATCACGGTCGAGGCCACATCGTAGATCTGGCCTGGCGAGAGACTGTCCGAGCTCAGCGCCAACGCCAGGATCGGCGCCTGCGAGGGATTCACCTTGCGGTACTGCGGCATGCCCGGCATGCCGCTCGGCAACTGCGCGCGTGCGGCGTTGATCGCGGCCTGCACATCGCGCGCGGCATCGTCCACGTTGCGGCCCAGCGCGAACGTCAGCTCCACCTGGGTGGAGCCCTGCGTGCTGGCCGAATCGATCCCGGTCAACCCGGGAATCGTGCCGAGCGCGCGCTCCAGCGGCGTGGCCACGTTGGCGGCCATCGACTCGGGGCTGGCCCCGGGCAGGCTGGCGCTGACATTGATGGCCGGGTAGTCCACCTGTGGCAGCGGCGCGACCGGCAGCAGGCGCAGCCCGAGCAGACCGGCCAGCACCACCGCCACCGACAGCAGCACCGTGGCGACGGGGTGCTGCACGAACCAGCCGATCGCGCGCGACAGCGGTGTCACGCCTGCGCCTCGGCGGTATCGGCAGCGCTGGCGGGGCGACGGCGGAAGCGGTCGAAGAACAGGTAGATCACCGGCGTGGTGAACAGCGTGAGCACCTGGCTGACGATCAACCCGCCCACCATCACCACGCCCAGCGGCTGGCGCAGTTCCGCGCCGGAGCCGCTGGCGAACATCAGCGGGATCGCGCCGAACAGCGCAGCCAGGGTGGTCATCAGGATCGGGCGGAAGCGCAGCAGCGCCGCCTGGTGGATGGCCTCACGCGGGCGCAGGCCCGCTTCGCGCTCGGCCTCCAGCGCGAAGTCGATCATCATGATCGCGTTCTTCTTCACCAGCCCGATCAGCAGCACGATGCCGATCACCGCGATCAGGTCCAGGCTGCGGCCGCTCAGCAGCAGCGCCAGCAGCGCGCCCACCGTGGCCGAGGGCAGGGTGGAGAGAATCGTGATGGGGTGGATGAAGCTCTCATAGAGCACGCCCAGCACCAGATACATCACCACCACGGCCGCCAGGACCAGCCACAGCGTGCTCGACAGCGACGCGCGGAACGCATCGGCGGCGCCCTGCAGGCGCAGCTCCACGCTGGTGGGCAGGCCGATCGCCGCGCGTGCGCCGTCGATCGCCGCGACCGCTTCGCCAAGCGAGGCATCCTCGGCCAGGTTGAACGAGAACGTCACCGCCGGAAACTGGCCGACGTGGTTGATCAGCAGGTGCGCCGGGCGCTGCTCGATGCGGGCGATGCCGGCCAGCGGCACCTGCCGTCCGTCCGGGCCGGTCACATGCAGGCGCGCGATCGCGTCGGGTCCGAACGCGGCGTCCTGCCGCGCTTCCAGCACCACGCGATACTGGTTGGCCTGGGTGAAGATGGTGGAGATCTGGCGCTGTCCGAACGCGTCGTACAGCGCATCGGCCACCGCATCCACACCGATGCCCAGGCGCGCGGCGGCCACGCGGTCGATCAGCACGTGCGCCTGCAGGCCCTGGTCCTGCAGGTCGCTGGCCACGTCGGCCAGTGCAGGCGCCTGCTGCAGATGGGCGAGCAGGCGGGGCGTCCACACGGCCAGCGCATCGCTGTCCGGGCTGGTCAGGGTGAACTGGTACTGGGTACGGCTGATCCGGTCTTCGATGCCCAGCTCCTGCACCGGCTGCAGGTACAGGCGGATGCCCGGAACATGCGCCACGCGCTGCTGCAGCCGCGCGATGATCGCCTGCGCATCGGCATCGCGCTGCGCATGCGGTTTGAGTTCGATCAGCAGCCGCCCGCTGTTGAGCGTGGCGTTGTTGCCGTCCACGCCGATGAACGAGGACAGGCTGGCCACGTCTTCGTCGGCCAGCAGCGCCGAGGACAGCGCCTGTTGGCGCTGCGCCATCGCCTGGAACGAGATCGACTGCGGGGCTTCGCTGATGCCCTGGATCAGCCCGGCGTCCTGCACCGGGAAGAAGCCCTTGGGCACCCACAGGTACAGCACCGCCGTCAGCAGCAGGGTCGCCACCGTGGCGGCCAGCATCAGCGGCTGGCGCTGCAGCACCCAGCGCAGCTGGCGGTCGTAGAGGGCGACCACACGGTCGAACGGATCGCCCTGCTGCGCCGATTCGCGGCCGTCGCTGTCGCGGCGCGTGGCGTGGCCGGCCTTGAGCAGCCGTGCGCACATCATCGGGGTCAGCGTCAGCGAGACCAGCAGCGAGATGCCGATGGCCACCGCCAGGGTGATGGCGAACTCATGGAACAGTCTGCCCACCACGTCGGCCATGAACAGCAGCGGGATCAGCACCGCGATCAACGACAGGGTGAGCGAGATCAGCGTGAAGCCGATCTGTCGCGCGCCTTTGAGCGCGGCCTGCAGGGGCGTCTCGCCGCGCTCCAGATGCCGGGCGATGTTCTCCAGCATCACGATCGCATCGTCGACCACGAAGCCGGTGGCGATGGTCAGCGCCATCAGGGTGAGATTGTTGAGCGAGAACCCGGCCAGCAGCATCACCCCGAACGTGCCCACCAGCGACAGCGGCACCGCGATGGACGGGATGATCGTGGCCGGGATGTTGCGCAGGAACACGAAGGTGACCATCACCACCAGCGCGATCGCGATCAGCAGCTCGTGCTGCACCCCGCGGATCGAGGCGCGGATCGACTCGGTGCGGTCGCTCATCACCGTCACATCCACGCCCTTGGGCAGCGAGGCCTGCAACTGCGGCAGCAGCGCGCGCACCTGGTCGACCACGGCGATCACGTTGGCGCCGGGCTGCCGCTGGATCGTGACCAGTACCGCCGGGGTGGTGCCCGACCACGCGGCGAGCTGGCGGTTCTCGGCGCCGTCCTCGATGGTCGCCACATCGCCCAGCCGCAGCGGCGCGCCGTCCTTGTAGGCCAGGATCAGCGCACGGTACTCGGCCACCGAGCGCATCTGGTCGTTGGCATCGAGCATGATCGCGCGGGTCGGGCCGTCGAAGCTGCCCTTGGGCACATTCACGTTGGCTGCGCCGATCGCCTGGCGGATGTGCGCCATGCTCAGGCCGTTGGCGGCCAGTGCGGACGGATTGGCCCGGATCCGCACCGCCGGACGCTGGCCGCCGGCCAGGCTGACCAGGCCCACCCCGGGCAGCTGCGACAGCCGCTGCGCCATGCGCGTATCCACCAGGTCGTGCACCTGCGGCAGCGACAGGCCCTGCGATGTCACCGCGAGGGTCAGGATCGGCGTGTCGGCCGGATTGACCTTGCGGTACACCGGCGGCACCGGCAGGTCATCGGGCAGGACGCTGTCGGCGGCGTTGATGGCGGCCTGCACTTCCTGCTCGGCCACGCCCAGCACCACCTCCAACGAGAACTGCAGGGTGATCACCGAGGCCCCACCGGAGCTGGTGGACGACATCTGTTTCAGGCCGGGAATCTGCCCGAGCTGGCGTTCCAGCGGGGCGGTGACCGCGCGGGTGGTCACCCCCGGACTTGCGCCCGGGTACAGCGTGGTCACCTGGATGATCGGGTAGTCCACCTGTGGCAGTGCGGCCACCGGCAGCAGCCGGTAGGCCATGATCCCGGACAGCAGCAGCGCCACCATCAGCAGCGTGGTGGCTACCGGGCGCTCGATGAAGGGACGCGACAGGTTCATGCGCCGGTCCGTGCCGGGTCCTGCGCGACCACCTCCACCTTGGCGCCTTCGCGCAGACCGTCGATGCCTTCGACCACCACCCGCTCGCCGGCCCTGAGCCCCTCGCGGACCGAGACGCGCTCGCCGTCGGCGGGGCCGAGCACCACGTTGCGCAGGTGCGAGGTGTCATCGGCGGCAATCACATACACATAGGTGCTCTTGCTGCCGAACTGCACGGCCGCATTGGGGATCACCACCGCGTCGCTGCTGCTGACCTGCAGGCGGATGTTGACGAACTGGTTGGGGAACAGGGTTTCGTCGGCATTGGCGAACTGCGCGCGCAGCTTCAGCGTGCCGGTGGCGGTGTCGATGCGGTTGTCCAGGCTGGACAGCACCCCGTCACCGAGCGCCTGGCGTTCTTCGCGGTCCCACGCTTCCACCGTGAGCTGGGGGGTGGTGCGCACCGCGGCGACCACTGCCGGCAGGTCCGGCTCGGGCACGGTGAACAGCACGCTGATCGGCATGGTCTGGGTGATGGTGGCCAGCGGCTCGGTGTCGCCGCTGCGCACCAGGTTGCCCACATCCACGTTGCGCAGCCCCATGCGCCCGGCCACCGGCGCGGTGATGCGGGTGTACTGCAGTTGCAGACGTGCTTCGTCCACGGCGGCCTGGTCGGTCTGACGACGGCCCTGCAGCTGGCGCACTCGGCTCTGCTGGTCGCTCAGTTCCTGCGCCGAGACGAAGTGTTTGCTCTGCAGTTCGACAAAGCGTCTGAGCTGGGTCTGGGCGTTGTCCAGCTCGGCCAGGTTCTGCTGCTGGGTGCCCAATGCACGCGCCAACTGCACCTGGTAGGGGCGCGGGTCGATCTCGGCGATCAGATCGCCCGCGTTGACGTGCTGGCCCTCGCGGAACGCCAGCCGCAGCAGTTCACCCTCGACGCGACTGCGCAGGCTCACGGTGTGCAGCGGGGTCACCGTGCCGAGCGCTTTCAACCGCACCACCAGGTCCTCGCGCGCTACCGTGGCCACGCGGACCGGGGTGGCAGCGGCGGCAGGGGCGGCCTTGTCCGCCGGTGCCGGCGCGAACACACGCCAGGCGATCGCGGCGACGGCCAGCACGGCCAGCAGCAACAGCGGTTTGAACAGACGGCGGGTACGCGACGACGGGGGCAGCGGGGCAGACATGGGGCATCCTGCGCGCCGACCAGCGGTTGGCGCGTCCATGAGATACCGGCCCGTGGGGGCAGGCGGGACGAAGTGGGGATGTCTGGCGGGGCCGCAGTCGAATGCCGCAGCGTGGCTGGATGCCGTCGGCGAGGACGGGGCCGCTATGGTAACGCGCGCGGCCCCCTGCGCTCACATGACCTTGGTCATGTGTGCGTCAGCGGCTCAATGCACCTCGTCGCGGTACACGAACTTGGGCATTTCCCATTTGAAGTGGATCGCCAGCAGGCGGAACAGGAAACCGCCGCCGAGGCACCACAGCGTGGCTGCATTGAGCGACATCCCCAGTTCCAGCAGCACCAGCCAGGCCGCGCCGGTCATCAGGGTGATCACCGCATACAGTTCCTTCTGGAAGATCAGCGGCACTTCGTTGCACAGCACGTCACGCAGCACGCCACCGAATGCACCGGTCAACATGCCGGCGATCAGCACGATCGGCGCGGTATGCCCACCTTCGCGCGCCACCGCGCAGCCGATCAGGGTGAACGCAATCAGGCCCAGCCCGTCCAGCACCAGGAAGGTACGGCGGAAGTGGTGCATCCAGCGCGCCACCCAGGTGGCGATCAGCGCCGCGCAGATGGTGAAGCCGAGGTACTCCGGGTGCTTCACCCAGCCCAGCGGGTAGTGGCCCAGCACGATGTCGCGCAGCGAGCCGCCACCGAGCGCAGTGACGCAGGCAATGATGACCACGCCGAACAGGTCCATGCGCCGCCGCCCGGCAGACAGTGCGCCGGTCATGGCTTCGGCGGAGATGGCGATGAGGTAGATCAGGGAGAGCAGCATGGGGGGCTCCGGACACGACAAACGGGGACGGAACCACGCACGACGCACGCCAGCGCGGTGCACTGTCGTGAGAGGGGGATACCGTTGCCGCTCCCGCTGTCCTTTTGCCTGAGAGTTCGGTGGCCAGGCCACGTGCCCCTTCGGCGGGTCATTGAAGACCTCTCTCCAGATCGGCGTGTCGGATGCATGGTTGGTGGCGTATCGGGCCACCGGCCTGAGCGATTATGGGAGCCTGCGCCTTCGGCGGGCGCCAGCGCGGCGCCTCTCTCCTGCATCCGGGGCGGATTCTAGCAGCCAGCGGCACCGGTCCGGGGGATAATCCCGGTATGTCCGCTGAACCGCCCACCGCGTCCGCCTGCTGGTATCTGTACCTGCTCGAATGCCGCAACGGCAGCTTCTACGCGGGCATCAGCACCGACGTGGCGGCTCGCTTCCAGGCCCACCTGGCCGGCAAGGGGGCCCGCTACACCCGCGCCAATCCGCCGGTGAAAGTGCTGGCCATGCGCGCCTACCCCGACCGCGCGGCAGCCTCGAAGGCCGAATGGGCGCTCAAGCGCCAGCCGCGCGCACGCAAGCTGGCGTGGCTGCAGGCGCCCTGAGCAGACCCACTGGTCGCCCACGCGATCCTGGCCGACAATCCCTGCAGACCACCCACCCTGGATTGCCATGACCCGCGATGTTGCGTTGTACCCGGAAGACGAAAACGGCGATGTGCTGTGGAACATGCTGCAGGACGGCGACGACCTGACCATTCCCCGCGAAGTGGACTTCGCGTTGATCTTCCCGACCGAAGACGTCGCCATCGCGTTTGCGGTGCACCTGCTGCGCAACGAGCAGAAGGTGTCGTTCTCCGCCTATGAAGAGAACGAGGACTTCCCGTGGCAGGTGGTGGTGCATCCGCTGATGATCCCGACCTACCAGAACATCGCCGGCTTTGAAGGCCTGCTGGTCAGCGAGGCGGTGTCCTACAGTGGCAAGGTCGACGGCTGGGGCTGCATGTCGCAGGCCAGTTGACCGCACGCCCGCATGAACAAGGAACGCACATGACCGACATTGCAACGCAGCGGCAGGCCGATGCCCTGGCCGCGATAAAACAGGCCATCGGTACCGAGGCCGCAGAGGACGGGGTCGACCTGTTCGCCAGCCATCATCGCGAGGAACTGCCGGCCAGCTACTGGCGCCAATACCTTGGCCAGACCGAACCGGATACCGCCAGCATCATCGGCCTGCTCCAGTTCGCCTCGGCATGGGGGGAAGATGAAATGGAGTACATCGATTTCACCCTGCCGGGCGACGTCACCCAGTACGTGCTGTCGGTCCATTTCGACGACGCAGGCGTGATCGACGGCATTTCGATGGAAAGCTGACCGGGTCCGTCCCGCACGACCCGACACAAGGAGCAGCGTGTCATGACGACGATGGAAGATGGGGCGGGCGGGGACCGCTGGCGAGGCAGAGCCGGCGCGGCTGCAATGAGCGGCGCGTCGGGTGCCGCCCCGCGCGTGGCGGCGTCAATGTGGCTGTGCGCGGTGGGCGTGCCGCTGGACGCCGATTCCGCCAATGCGTGAGACCGGAGCCGCGAATCGGACCAGGGCCGATCTTCACCGTGGGCGTCCGCCACGGCACCGGCGTGATCGACGCCATCGACGACTGACGTGGGGCGCGGATGCAGCGCCCGGCAGGCACCGGGCGCTGCAGGGAGCGCTCAGGGGAGGTAGTTGCCGAGGCTGAAGGACCTGTGCTCGTGCAGGCTGGCGCTTGCCGCAACCGACAGCACGAAGTCCCGGTATCGCGGCTCGTCGTCGAAGCGCTTGGAGATCCGCTCCTGGTCGTCCATCAAAACCTGGGCGTGCTTCGCCCAGTCGGCCTGGATGGCGTCGCACTGTGTCGTCGTCAGTGAGGGGGACACCCACAGCGTGCCCGCTGTTTCCGGGGAGGCGTCGGCGAGGGCCCTGGCCACGGGGAGATGGCGGCACAGCTCGGAGTACTTTCCGCCCATCTGCGTTCCTGCCCGATACGTCATCGGCTGGGCAATGGTGGTCCCGATCACCAGCGACTTCGTGTCCACCACCGTAGGCGCATCAGCGGCGAAGGCCAGGACGTGGCTTTCCATCGGCCAGTCGGTTGTGGAGCCGATGTTCACATCCACACCGTTGCCGTATTTCCTGCTGGTGATTGCGTGGTGGGTGTGCCCCGAGACGTAGGTCCACCCTGCGGGGCGCACCTTGTTGAACAGCGCGATGAGTTTCCTGCGATCTCCCTTGAGATCGTTGAGCGGGAAATGACCGCCGACAATCAGGCTCCTCTCATCCGCCATGCCATCCAGCATCCTTGTCAGCGTTGCGTACTGCTCCCAGCCGAGACAGGCATTCTGTCCGGCATTGCTGAGCACATACGAGGGACCGCCGCGGGCGTTCTGGCACACGGACGTATCGATCAGCACCAGCGTGTGTCGCGCATCCAGGTCGACGGCCTGCACCATGTACGAGTTCCAGCTGCGGGCGTAGTCCGAGTGTCCAGGCGTCGTGGACTGCTTCGGGCGGTACCAGATGCCTTCGGAGCGATAGTTCAGTGCAGCCAGCGGTGTCCCAGGCACGGCGCTACCCGTGAATCGCAGTCCCCCGTGCTTTGCCGTGCCGCCCGGTGTCTGGACCAACCCCTGCGCCTCAAGGCTCGCTGCATAGCGTGCCATCCAGCGCACCTTGTTCATCGGGGTGCCGGGTTGCCCCCCGTTCCGGACAGGCTGATAGCAGCCGTCGGCCCAGTTGCGGTTGGCCATACTGGTGCCGGTGACCACAGGAGACGGCGTCGCGGTGTACCAGGTTTCGTCCACCGGCAGCGGCGCCCTGCTCATGTGATCAAGCGGGCGGGTATCCTCTGGGCGGGGCCCATACGAGTTCACGGTGCCCATCAGGTAACTGTCGTGATTGCCGTGTGCCATCAGGCGGATCGTGGTATCGGAACGCCGAAACTCCGCATCGAATACCTCGGCCTCGCCGCTACAGCCAATGTTGGTTCCATCTCCCAATACGACGACCAGGCGATTGTCCGCTGGCAGCTGTTCCATCCCACGGGTCAGTGAGTGCCTCAGCACAAGCGGCGCCAGCAGGTTGACCTCCGGCGGCCGGATCGCCACGCCCGACACCCAGTTGGACACCGGAAACATCTGCTTCAGCGCGGCGCCGTACACGTTGTGGATCTGCGGATCCGCCAGGAAGAACACCTGCGTGGGCGATGTCGTTTCCTCCGCGCCCAACGCCGACGCCGAACACGCCGCCAACGCGGCGGCAACCAGCACCTTGTGCATGCACTACTCCTCCTTGGTGGTGACACGTGACGCGGCCACTGGGGCAGTGAACTCCAGCATTGCCCGGACCAATGGGCCGCGGGGGAAGTGGTTGTTGCGCCGGAACGGGCGCATCAGCGGGGCGGGGCTGTCCTCGAACGGCAGCGCGATCGACCAGTGGTCGGCACGGAACACACCCAGCACCGTGCTGCCGGGAATCACGGCGTCTTCCAGCAGCACCTGTCCGTCGTTGCGCGCGTCGATCAGCGACAGCCACGCGTGCGTGCCGGCGAGCAGGGAATTGACGTTGCCACGTTCGGCAACGGCGACGACGCTGTAGGTGGGAAACGGCGGACGCGATGCCGCAAAGGCGTCGGCGACGCGCATGGCCTCCGCATGCGTCAGGCTGCGGACGCCCCCGGCATCGCTGCGGTCGCAGGTGGGCAGATCGAACCGCGCCAGGTCGCGATACAGCGTGTGCCCGTCATCGGCGAGCGGCGAGCCCTGCACCGCGCCGGCCACGGCGATCAGGGCCGATACCTTGTGCCGCCACGCAGCAGCCTGTGGCTGGCTGACCGCCAGCATCACGTCGGTGGCGCCCTTGGAATAGGCGATGATCACGGCGTTGGCATCCTCCGGCAGCCGGGCCAGGTGGGTATGCAGGTGGTCGGCGTTGCGCGCCGCGGACGCGCGCCCCTCCACGTCCGCCACGCTGACCCGGTAGCCCAGCGCTGCCAGCGCCGCATGGTCGTGCGAGAAGGGCGTTACCCACGGTGCCACGCACTCGCCGAAGATGCCGGGGATGATCACCAGATCGCGTGTGGCGGGCAGCGGGTCGGACAGGGGCCGGTCGGCGACGCCGGTGGCCCCGGCCTCGATCGGCCACCACCACCGCGCGCAGTCCTGCATCGCCGTGGCGGGCGTGGCCTGCAGGTGCCGGCAGAACACGGCGGAGAACGGCTGGCGTGCATCGGTGATGCCGGCCTGCGCCCAACTGCTGCGCACCGTCGGGTACGGGACGTCCTTCACGCCGATACCGGTGGTCGCGCTGCAACCGGCCAGCAGGGCCGACAGGGCCAGCGGCCAGCCTCGTACCTGACGGTGATGCGTCATGCGGCTTCTCCCCCTGAAGAAACTGCCGCGACTCTACCGCCGATCCCGGCGGTCGTCGAATCCGGGTCCGCGTGGTCGCAACGTGGTGACCCGCGATGGCGACGCGCACGACCATGCGCAACGCCTGCACGCTGCCTGCGGGACAGTCCGCGACGTGTGGCCGGCGAAGCGGGGCGACACCGCACCGGAGGCCGTCACCGCCAGCGTAAGGCACCTGCGCACGCCACGCATCGACGTCGCCCGTCGCCCGTCGCCCGCCCGGCTGAGTGCCGCCGGGCTCAGGGTGACGGGGGACGGAGCCGTCGGTCGTCGCGGTCGTCGCCGAAGATGATCCGCGCGCTGCGCTGGTAGCTCCAGTACGCCACGGCCCAGTTGAGCAGCACCACGATGCGGTTGCGGAAGCCGATCAGGAAGAACACGTGCGCGGCCAGCCAGAACCACCAGGCGAGCACGCCGGACAGCTGCAGCCTGCCCAGGTGCACGATCGCCGCCATGCGCCCGATCGTGGCCAGGTTGCCGACGTCCTGGTACGCGAAGGGGCCCGGCGTGGGCTTGCCCTCCAGCCGCGCGCGAATGGTCGCGGCGACGTGCTTGCCCATCTGTTTGGCGGCGGGCGCAACGCCCGGTACCGGTTTGCCGTCGGCTTGGCTGATGGCGGCCAGATCGCCGGCCACGAAGATCTCCGGGTGACCGTCCAGCGTGAGGTCGGGTTGCACCGGCACGCGGCCGGCGCGGTCCAGCGGGACGTCGAGCGTGCGGGCCAGCGGCGATGCCGCCACGCCAGCGGCCCAGACCACGGTGCGGGCGGCAAAGAACCGGTCGCCCAGCTGGAAGCCCTCGCCATCGATGTGGGTCACCGGCGTGCCGGTCAGGACATCCACGCCGAGCTTCTCCAACTGGCGACGCGCCTTCAGCGACAGCACCTCGGGGAAGCTGGACAGCACGCGCGGACCGGCCTCCACCAGGCGGACCTTGGCGCTGGCCGGGTCGATATGACGGAACTCGTTGCGCAATGTGTGGCGCGCGATCTCGGCCAGCGTGCCGGCCAGTTCCACACCGGTCGGGCCGCCGCCGACCACGGCGAAACTGAGCCAGGCGGCCTTGCGCGCCGGGTCCGGTTCGGCCTCGGCGCGCTCGAAGGCAAGCAGCAGCTTGCGGCGCAGTGCGATCGCATCGTCCAGGGTTTTCAGGCCTGGCGCGTCGGCGGCCCATTCGTCGTGGCCGAAGTAGGCATGCGTGGCCCCGGTGCAGAGCATCAGCATGTCGTAGCCGAGCTGGCTGCCGTCGGCGAGGGTGATGCTGCGGGCGTGCTTGTCGATCGCGGTGACTTCGCCCAGTCGCACCTCGACGTTGCGCTGGTTGCCGAGGATATGCCGCAGGGGTGCGGCGATATCGGGTGCCGACAGGCCGGCGGTGGCCACCTGGTAGAGCAGCGGCTGGAACAGGTGGTGGTTGCGGCGGTCCACCAGGGTGATGCGGACGTGCGCCCTGGCCAATGCGCGGGTGGCCCAGAGGCCGGCGAAACCGCCACCGATGACGACCAGGTGGGGCAGGGGGGCGCGGGTCATGCAGTCACTCCTGGGCTGGGGCCGGCCATCCGGCACCGTGGGAACGTTGTCGACGCGTCGTATCGTCGCACGTGACGCGCGATGTTCACGTGGATGGTCGATACTGGGTTCAGCAGCGGTCGCGCTTGCCGGCGGCCTGTGTCCATCCGCACTGGAGGTCGAGATGTCCGAACCGGAAAAGCGCATCGCCCTGTTGATCGATGCCGACAATGCGCCGTCGTCGAAGATCGACGTGGTACTGGCCGAGGTGGCGCGCTATGGCGTGGCCAACGTGCGCCGCGCCTACGGGAACTGGAAGAGCCCGCGGTTGAAAGGCTGGGAATCGGTGCTGCACGCCTACGCGATCCGCCCCATCCAGCAGTTCGCGTACAGCCGGGGCAAGAATGCGTCGGACATGGCGATGGTGATCGATGCGATGGACATGCTGTATGCGCGCAACCTGGACGGCTTCGCCATCGTCTCCAGCGATGCGGATTTCACCCCGCTGGTGATGCGCCTGCTGACCGACGGGGTGAAGGTGTATGGCTTCGGCGAGAAGAAAACGCCGGAGCCGTTCGTCAACGCCTGCTCGAAGTTCACCTACCTCGAAGCGCTGGGACAGGGCCACGCTGCCGACCCGGAAGTGGAGCAGGACAACGAGGAAGCGCGGCCGCGCAAGACCGGCCCGGAGCTGCGCAGCGACACCCGCCTGGTACAGATGCTGCGCCGCGCGGTGGCGTCGGCCGAAGCCGAGGATGGCTGGTCGCACCTGGGCCCGGTCGGCAGCCAGATCGGCAATCAGGCCTCGTTCGACTCGCGCAACTACGGCTACGCCAAGCTGAGCGAGCTGCTGGCCGCGACGGGCCTGTTCGAAATGAAGAAGGACGGCAAGTCGACCTACGTCCGCGCGCTCCCCAGGAAAAGCGCCCGGTAGCGCCGACCGTTGGCCGGCTGCGCTGCGCGCCTGAGCCGACCAGCGGTCGTCGCTACCGGCGAGGTCCCCGGCTCAGGTCAACGCCGTCATGACACCGCGCTGGTACGCGGGCCGCTGCTTCAGGCGCTCGTACCAGTCGGCCAGGTGCGGCAGCGCGGGGCGCTGGATGGGCATTTCGAACCACGCGTAGGCAAAGGCGCCCAGCGGAATGTCGCCCATCGCGAAGCGCTCGCCGGACAACCAGGGCTGGCGCGACAATGCATCGTCGGCCATCGCCAGCAGCTCACCCGAGCGCACCAGCGCGGCCGCAATGCGCGCGTCGTCGCGGTCGGCCGGGGCGGTACGCAGCGTGCCCCAGAACAGATCGCGGAAGGCGCCGGAAAAGGTGGAGGTGGTCCAGTCCATCCACTTCTCCGACTGCGCACGCTCGACCACATCGTCCGGATACAGCGTGCCGAGCGAATAACGCGCGGCCAGATAGCGCACGATGGTGTTGGATTCCCACAGCGGCAGGCCGTGGTCTTCGATCACCGGCACCAGGCCGTTGGGATTCATCGCACGGTACTCCGGCGACTGTGTGCCGCCAAACGCGCCGCCAACCTCGATCGACTCGTACGGCGCTCCGATTTCTTCGGCGCACCACAGCACCTTGCGCACGTTGCTGGAATTGCGACGGCCCCAGATCTTCAGCATGGTCAGGCTTCCCGTTCGAATGGAATGCGCGCCACATGGCCGCGCGGTGCGGCTACGATACGCCGATCGACCGCGTCACGGTCACCTTCAAGGAGCGAAACGGATGGGGATGTACGTCTTGGAACTGGGGCTGTTGGTGGTCGGCGCGGTGTTGCTGGTGGTGGGCTATCGCCGCAACCGCCGCACCATGCTGGTGGCGGCCGCGCTGGTGTTGCTGGTCAGCGGTGTCGTGCCGGATGTGGTCGAGGGTTTCGCAGAGGGACGCGCCAACGCCGACGCGCGACCGTTGGCCTTGCTGCAGCACTGACATCGCGTATCGGAGAGGGCGCGGGCCGACGCGCGCAGCGTTCAGTACAGGTCAGTCGGGTCCACATCCAGCGACCAGCGCACGCGCCGCGCCTGCGGTAGTGCGGAGATCTGCGGGGTGACCTGGTCCAGCGCCCGATGCAACGGTCCGCGCGCGGGGGCCGACAGCAGCAGCTGCACGCGTTGATAGCCGGCGCGGCGCGGCATCGGGGCCGGCATCGGGCCGTAGCGTTCGATCACCGCGTCATCCGGTACCAGTGCGCGCACCGCCATCAGCATGGCGGTGGCATGCTCCACCTGCTGCGCTTCGGCACGCAGCAGAGCCAGATGCGCGAACGGCGGGAACCCGGCCGCTTCGCGCTGCTGCAGCTCTGCCGCGGCAAACGCGTGGTAGCCGCCATTGACCAGGGTGTCCAGCAGGGGATGTCCCGGATGATGGGTCTGCAACCAGACCTCGCCGGGATGCTCGGCGCGTCCTGCCCGACCGGCCACCTGGATCAGCTGCTGGGCCAGCTTCTCGCTGGCGCGGAAGTCGGCCGAGAACAGCCCTTCGTCGATGCCCACCACCACCACCAGCGTGAGCTTGGGCAGGTCGTGACCCTTGGCCAGGATCTGCGTGCCGACCAGGATGCCGGCCTGGTCGCCGAGCGTGGCCAGCTGGGTCTCCAGTGCATCGCGTTTGCCGGTGGTGCCACGGTCGATGCGGATCACCGGCACCTCGGGGAATGCCTCGACCAGATGCTCCTCCAGTCGTTCGGTGCCGATCCCCTGCGGCTGCAGAGCGAGGCTGCCGCAGTCCGGGCAGGCCAACGGTGCCGCCTGGCGCGCACCGCAGTGATGGCATTGCAGTCGGCGCCCGCCGGCATGCACGGTCATCGGTGCATCGCAGCGCTGGCAGGGCGCGGTCCAGCCGCAGTCATGGCACAGCAGTACCGGCGCGTAGCCGCGGCGGTTCTTGAACACCAGCACCTGGTGCCCGGCCTGCACGTGTTGGGCGATGCCGTCCAGTACGTCCGGTGACAGCCCATCGCGCAGCGGCCGCTTGCGCACGTCCAGCACCCGCACGCGCGGCGGCCGTGCCTCGCCGGCCCGCTGTTTCAGGCGCAGGTGCATGTAACGCCCCGCCTGCGCGTTGTGCAGCGATTCCAGCGACGGCGTCGCACTGCCCAGCACCACCGGCACATCCAGCGCCTTGGCGCGCACCAGCGCGAAATCACGGGCGTGATAGCGGATGCCGTCCTGCTGCTTGTAGCTGCCGTCGTGCTCTTCATCGACCACGATCAACCCGGCGTTGGGCAGCGGGGTGAACACCGCCGAGCGCGTGCCGACGATGATCTGCGCCTCGCCACGGGCGGCGGCGGCCCATACGCGGGCGCGCTCGTTGTCGTTCAGGCCCGAATGCAGCGCATGCACCGGAATGCCGAAGCGGGTGCGGAAGCGCGACAGTGTCTGCGGTGTGAGGCCGATCTCCGGCACCAGCACCAGTGCCTGCCGGCCCTGCGCCAGGCAGGTGGCGATGGCCTGCAGATACACCTCTGTCTTGCCACTGCCGGTCACGCCGTCGAGCAGGAACGGGGCGAAACCGCTGGCGGCGCTGATCGCGGCGATCGCGTCGGCCTGTTCGGGATTGGGCGCAGGCGCGGCGCGCACGCTGACCGCCGGCGCCGAATGGGCCAGCGCCACCCGCTCCACCAGTCCGCGCTTGGCCAGCGACCGTGCGGCGCTGCGCCAGTCGTCCATGAGGCCATCCAGCCGGTCCTCGTCCACCGGCCCGTCGGCCAGCCAGGTTGCCAGGCGCTGCGGGCGGGTACCCGCGCGCAGCCGCTCACGCTGCTGCGTGCCCTCGGCGGTGAGCTGCCAGCCCCACGGATGGGTGTCCGGCACCGGATCGCCCCGCCGCAATGGCGCCGGCAGCGCCGTACTCACCACCTCACCGAGCGGGGCGTGGGTGTAACGCGCCAGCCACTGCAACGAGGCCCACAGTTCGCCGCCCAGCAGCGGCTGCGGATCGATCCACGCCTGCGCCTCCCGCAGGCTGTCCGGGCTGTCCACCGCGCCGACCGCGGCCACCATGCCGATCAGCTCGCGCGCCCCGAACGGCACCCGTACCCGGCAACCGACCTGGCCCGGTACGGCGGCGGTCCCGGGCGGCGGCGCGTAGTCGAACAGCTGCGGCAGCGGCACCGGCAGGGCCACGCGCAGGGTCGGGAAGGACGGGGTCGGATCGGGTCGGGCAGACGCCGACCGGGGCAGAACGGGGCTGGACATCGGTGCAGTGTAGCGGCCCGACCGGACCCGTCGGCCGTGCATCGAGACAGTCTCGCCATGCGGCGAGAAGAATAAATCGCACCTAAATATCGGTGTGGATTGGAGATTCAGGCTTATCCACATCTTCTGTGGATAAGTCTGTGTGCGACTGCCGATCTTGGGACGATGGGTAAGGAACTTCCGACCTTCGTGTCGGATTGGTCAAAAAATAGCCACATAACAATAGTCAATAAAAACAACAAGATACCTGTGAAACAAAGTTGAAACATCCCCCGGTCCCGTGAGGCGCTGCCACTTCCTGCCGATTTCGTTGGTGCTGTGCACAACCTGCGGCTGATTGCGACATCGAGGTCGGCATGGGCCTTCACATGTCAACTACATCGGCATGCCCGACGGGCCGGCGCAATCGCTATCATTTCCCCACTTGATGGAGTTGCTATGACGGCTGCGACCGCCCCCGTTTCTTCTACTGCAGCCGGTGCGCTGTCGGCGTTTCTCCGCGGCGTTGAACGCCGTGCCCTGGTGGTGGCCGAGCTGCAGTGTGGCGACCCCACCGTGGCCGAGCAGGCACTGGTGGCGGTGATGCGCGCCTTTGCCGGCATCGCCAGCGATGTGCCGATGGCCCAATGGCCGGACCGGTTCTGGATCCTGCTGGCGCACCGCCACCCGATCCGCGTGCCCGCTGCGGGGGGACAGTGGCCGCCCGGGCTGGCCCATCTGCCGACGCTGGCACCGCCGGCCCGGCTGGCGCTGCTGCTGCGTGTCGGCGGGGGCCTGGACGAGGCCGCTGCGGCACAGATCCTGGATCTGCCGGTCGCCGATTACCAGCAGGCGCTGGCCGAGGCGTGCCCGCGCGATGCCCAGGGCCATCCCGACGCAGCCGGCTGGCGCGCGCTGGCCGAGCAGGTCCAGCAGCGCCTGCGCGAGGTGCCGGCCACGCGCCTGCAGCGCCTGCAGCAGCCGGTGGCGGCGCCCGCCGCGCCCAGCGATGCGGCGTCGTGGCGCACCCCGGTCAAGACCGACGCCGCACCGGCACCCCGCGTCCGGGCCCGCCGCCAGGGGCGCCGTGTGCCGTGGCGCGGCCTGGTGATCGTGGCGGGGACGGTGGCCGCGCTGCTGGGCGGGGCCACGTGGTGGAAGCACAGCCGTTCCGCGGTCGATCCGGCCGCCAGCGTGCCCGACGGCGCGGTGGCCGTGGACAATCCGGTCAGCACCGAAGCCCTGCCCGAGGCCGATCCGCCGACCATCGCGCCCGCCGCCGCCGCCCATGCGGCCAGCGATGCGGCAATGCTCGCCGATCCGGACCTGGCGGTGGCCCGCGATGCCGATCTGTACGCCTGGTTCGCCGCGGGCGGCCCGGTGCCGGTGGACGAGTCACAGCCGCAACCCAGCCGCCCTGAACCCGCTACCGCCGGCCTGGAGACGGCAGGCGCCGATGAATAAGCCGATCCTGCTGATGGCCTGCCTGGCCGCGACCCTGTCGGTCCCTGCGGCGGCGACGTCGGTGCCATTGCCGCTGCCGTCGGAGGCCACGCCGGTGCCGGCCACCCGCACCGCCATTCCGACCACCGCCAGCGCGCTGGACCCGGCCCAGCTGGCCGAGCTGCGCGCCCGCTATGCCATCTGGCAGTCGCTGCCCGAGTCCGAGCGCGCCCGTGTCCGCGACGGGGCACGCCGCATTGCCGCGCTCACGCCGGCCCAGCAGCAGACCCTGCGCGAGCGTTTCGCCCAGCAGGACCAGCGCTTCCGTGATGGCTGGCTGCTCGGGCCGCACCTCGGCCAATCGTTCCCGAAGCTGCAGGGCCTGTTCGGCTACCTGCCGGCCGAGCAGCGCGAACCGGCGCTGGCGGTCCTGCGCCAGCTCAGCGTGGACCAGCTCGCCCAGCTCAGCCTGATCGCCCAGCGCACGCCGCCGCAGGAACGGGAGCAGGTGCGCAGCCAGTTCCTGGCGCTGGCGCCGGGCGCCCGCGATGCGTGGCTGAAGCAGCACGTCGGCCACTGACACCGCGCGCCCATTCACTTGGCATCGTGGGTTTTGTCATGCCGCGCGCGTAAGATGGCGGGCCGCAACCCGGTGCCTGTGCCCTCCGCGCGCGACCGTAGTTGCCGTCTGTGATCCCCATGTCCATCGCTACCCCCACGCCGCGCCTTTCCCGGGAAGTGCGCGCCACCGGTCTGCTTGCGTTGCCGCTGGTGCTCGGCCACGTTTCCACCGGCCTGATCTCGTTCGTCGACAACGTCATCGCCGGCCACCACGGCACGCAGACGCTCGCCGCGGTCACCATCGGTACCGCGCTGCTGTGGCTGCCGATGCTGATTCCGATCGGCACCCTGATCTCGCTGACCGCGTCGGTGTCGCAGCTGCACGGTGCCGGACGCGAGCGTGAGATCGGTCCGTTGTTCCGCCAGGCGCTGTGGTTGGCGCTCGGCCTGGGCCTGATCATGTTCGCCTTCCTCACGGTGGTACCGCCGCTGTTGCCGGCATTCGGCATCGCGCCGGACATCGTGCCCGGTGCGACCGCGTTCCTGCATGCGGTGCGCTGGGGCGGCCCGGCACTGACGCTGTACTTCTGCATGCGCTATCTCAGCGAGGGCATGCACTGGACGCTGCCAACCATGATCCTGGGCTTCGGCGGCCTGCTGGTGCTGGCGCCGCTGGGCTATGTGCTCTGCTACGGCAAGCTCGGTTTCCCGGAAATGGGCGCCGAAGGGCTGGGCATCGCCTCGGCGACGATGATGTGGCTCCAGGCGCTGTGCTTTGCCGGCTACCTGTGGAAAACCAGGCGCTTCGCCCACCTGCAGCTGTTCTCGCACGTTGAGCTGCCGCGCTGGGCGGCAATCTGGGACCTGCTGCGTACCGGCCTGCCGATCGGCATCACCGTTCTGATGGAAGGCGGTCTGTTCATCGTCACCGCTCTGCTGATCGGCCGCCTCGGCGCCACCGAAGCAGCCTCGCACCAGATCGCAATCAACGTGGCCCAGCTGTGCTTCATGATCCCGATGGGCGTAGCCGAGGCCACCACCGTGCGCGTGGGCCATGCGGTCGGCAGCGGCAACGGGCTGGGCGTGCGGCGCGCGGCCAATGCCGGTCTGGTGATCATTCTGGGCACGCAGACGCTGTCGGCGCTGGTGCTGCTGTTCGGCCACGACGCCATCGTCGGCGTCTACACCGCCGACCTGGGCGTGGCCGCCCTGGCCTCCACGCTGCTGCTGTACGCGGCCGCGTTCCAGTTCCCGGACGGCATCCAGGTGCTCTCGGCCGGCGCGCTGCGCGGTCTCAAGGACACCCGGGTGCCGATGTTCATCGCCATGTTCTCGTACTGGGGGCTGGGCATGCCGCTCGGCGCCGGGCTGGGCCTGGGGCTGGGCATGGGGCCGCAGGGCATGTGGCTGGGCCTGATCCTGGGCCTGACCGCGGCGGCGATCCTGATGGCCTGGCGTCTTCGCGTCAGCAGCCGCCGCATCGGGCTCGCCCAGGCGTCACCCTGACTTGTGTCCGATGCCGGATCCGCCGGCACCGGCTATTCTGGCAATACGGCAAGAAGCCAACCTGGAGTTTTCCATGAACCAACCCGCGCGTCGCAATCCCGTCGCCAGCTTCTTCATCGGGCTGTGGGATGTGATGAACTTTACCCGCAGGCTGATCCTCAACCTGCTGTTCTTCGGTCTGTTGTTCCTGCTGCTGATTGTGTTCATCGTCGCGATGGGCAAGGGCGCCGGGGCCAGCAAGCCGCTGCAGGACCGGACCACGCTGGTGATCGCGCCGGAAGGCCGCCTGGTGGAGCAGTTCAGCGCCGATCCGGTCAGCCGCGCGCTGGCCCGCGCCGTGGGCGACAACAGCGCCGAGGAAGTGCAGCTGCGCGACCTGATCCGTGCCATCGAAGCGGCCCGCGACGACAAGAAGATCGAGCGCGTGGTGCTGCAGCTGGACAAACTGCAGCCGAGCGGTTTCGCCTCGATGCGCGAAGTGGTCGCGGCGCTGCAGGACCTGCGCGCGGCCAAGAAGCAGGTCGTGGCCTTCAGCGAGAACATGAGCCAGTCGCAGTACCTGCTGGCCTCGCAGGCCGATGAGGTCTATCTCGATCCGATGGGCTCGGTGGTGCTGGAAGGCCTCGGCCGTTACCGGCAGTACTTCCGCACCGGCCTGCAGGACAAGCTGGGCGTGGACGTGCACCTGTTCAAGGTGGGCGAGTTCAAGTCCGCCGCGGAGCCGTACGTGCTCGACGCCGCGTCGCCGCAGGCCAAGGAAGCGGACCTGTTCTGGATGAACGACGTGTGGCAGCGCTACCTCGGCGACATCGCCAAGGCCCGCAAGCTGGATGCCGCGCAGCTGGCAGCCGGTATCGACACCATGCCCGAAGGCGTGGCCGCCGCCGGTGGCGACCTGGCCAAGTTCGCCCTGCAGCAGAAGCTGGTCGATGGCCTGAAGACCCGCGAGGAAGTGGAGGACCTGCTGGCCGACCGTGGTGTGGCCGATGGCGACGCCGACGGTGGCTACCGCAACGTCAACATGGACGCCTACCTGGCGCTGCTCGACACCCGCCGTTCGCCGGTGGATGCGCGTCCGCAGGTGGCAGTGGTGGTGGCTGCCGGCGAGATCTCCGGCGGCGACCTGCCGGCCGGCCGCATCGGTGGCGAGTCCACCGCCGCGCTGCTGCGCGAAGCGCGCGACGACAAGGATGTGAAGGCCGTGGTGCTGCGCGTGGATTCGCCCGGCGGTGAAGTGTTCGCCTCCGAGCAGATCCGTCGCGAAGTGGTCGCGCTGAAGGCCGCCGGCAAGCCGGTGGTGGTGTCGATGGGTGACCTGGCCGCCTCGGGTGGGTACTGGATCAGCATGAACGCCGATCGCATCTATGCCGACGCCTCGACCATCACCGGTTCGATCGGCATCTTCGGGATGATCCCCAATGTCAGCCGTTCGCTGGACAAGATCGGCGTGCACACCGACGGTGTGGGCACCACGCGCTTCGCCGGTGCCTACGACATCACCCGCCCGATGGACCCGGCCGTGGGCCAGGTCATCCAGTCGGTGATCAACAAGGGCTACGCCGACTTCACCGGCAAGGTCGCCGAGGCCCGCGGCAAGCCGGTCGAGGCCGTCGATGAGGTGGCCCGTGGTCGCGTGTGGAGCGGCGCCCAGGCCAAGGAGCGCGGGCTGGTCGACGCGTTCGGCGGGCTGAAGGAGGCGGTCGTCGACGCGGCAGGGCGTGCCAAGCTCGGCAAGAGCGATGCGTACCGCGTGCGCTACATCGAGAAGGGTGCCACGCCGTTCGCGCAGTTCGTCAGCGGGTTTGCCGGCAGCCGCATGGGCGGTTACATGCTCAGCGAGTCGGGCATGGCACGCATGATGCTGGCCCGGTCGATGCCGGAACTGGATACCCAGCTGCGCTTCGTCGAAGACGCGGCGCGCGATCCGCGCGGCAGCGCACCGGTCAAGGCGCTGGCGTACTGCTTCTGCGGCTTCTGACCGCTTCAGCGTGAAATCAAAAAGCCCGGCAAACGCCGGGCTTTTTTTTTCAGGGGTCCGCTCGGCGCCAGCCGTCCGGACAGGGCGCGACGCTGCGACCCCGCAGTCAGCGCGATACCGGCGGAGCCGGCGTTGCCGGGGTGTCGGTGGCGGCGCGCTCGGCGGCATCCAGGTCCGGTGCTTTTTCCAGCATGTCGCGTGCGGCCTTGGCGCGATCCAGCGGCCGCTGGATCGCATCGCGCATCTGCGTGGCCTGCGGTTCGGGCGGGGTGTCCGGGGGCGCTGGCGCTGGACGGTTGCACGCGCCCAGCAGGAGCAGCGTCGGCAGCAACAGGAGGGTTCGCAGGGACATGGCAACCTCGCAACACACACGGGCGGAGACGGCAGTGTCGCACCGCCCGGCGCGGCCTGTGTGAGGATGCGCATGCGCGTTATCCTGTCGCCCGGGGCGCCGTGTGGTGCCCGCACAGACGATTCCACGGCCGCCGCGCGGCCCATCGGCAGGAGAACACCGTGAGCACGCAACGTTGGCGATTGGATGGACAGACCGCATTGATCACCGGCGCCAGTGCCGGCATCGGCCTGGCGATCGCGCGGGAGCTGCTCGGGTTCGGTGCCGACCTGCTGATCGTGGGTCGCGACGCCGATGCGCTGGAGATGGCGCGCGATGAACTGGCCGATGCCTTCCCCGATCGCGAGATCCACGGCCTGGCCGCCGATGTCTCCGACGACGAGGACCGCCGCGAGATCCTCGACTGGGTGGAAGACCACACCGATGGCCTGCACCTGCTGGTCAACAACGCCGGCGGCAACATCACCAAGCCGGCCATCGAGTACACCGAGGACGAATGGCGGGGCATCTTCGAGACCAACCTGTTCTCGGCGTTTGAATTGTCGCGCTACGCCCATCCGCTGCTGACCCGGCATGCGTCCTCGGCGATCGTCAATGTCGGCAGCGTTTCCGGCCTGACCCACGTCCGCAGCGGCGCGGTGTACGGCATGACCAAGGCGGCGATGCACCAGTTGACCCGCAACCTCGCGGTGGAATGGGCCGAGGACGGCATCCGCGTCAACGCGGTGGCGCCGTGGTACATCCGCACCCGCCGCACCTCCGGTCCGCTGTCCGATCCGGACTATTACGACCAGGTGATCGAGCGCACGCCGATGCGCCGGATCGGCGAGCCCGATGAAGTGGCCGCCGCAGTGGGGTTCCTGTGCCTGCCCGCCGCCAGCTACATCACAGGCGAGTGCATCGCCGTGGATGGCGGCTTCCTCCGCTACGGGTTCTAGCGCGCCCGCGTCAGTCCGGCACGGCGCAATCGCTGGCGGCCAGGACCGCATGCAGGCGCTCGCGCTCGGCCGTGGCGGCGGCATGATTGTCCGCCGTGGCGAAGCGTTCGCGCCCGCGGGCGTCGCGGAAGCGCTGCTGCCAGCTGGCACAGCGTTGCGGTTCCGGCACTGCCTCGCAGGTGTCGCGTACCACTTCGCAACCGGCCGCGTTGACCGGTGTGTTGCCGCCGCCGAGGCCGGTCACCGACATCAGCAGGCAGATCGGCGGGGCCGGCTCCAGCTCATGCAGGTAGGTGCCCCGCTCGGTGGACTCGCAGCGGAAGATCGGCGGCAGTGGCGCCTTGGGCGCCGCCGCGTCGGCGGCCGATGCCGTGGCGGCGTCGCGGCGCAGTGTGTCGCTGTCGAGGATGCCGTTGCCGCTGTCGTCGGCGGGCCCGGCCTGCAGCACCGGCAGCGCGCCCGGTGCAAGCACCCCTGGACGCGGTACCGGCACGGCGGCATCGTGGGGCGCCGGTGACGCCGCTGGTGCGGGTGCCGGCGTGGCGGCGGGGGCCGTACGGGCGGGCATCGCAATGCGCTGGATGCGTTGCTGGCTGCCGGGCGGGCAGGCGGCGTTCTGGATGGTCAGGCCGCCGTCGGCGGCCGTGCAGCGGTAGAACACCGCGTCCTCGGCCGTGGCCGGCAGCATCAGTGCCAGCCCGGCCAGCGCGCAGGCGCGCGGAAAGAAAGACATCATGCGGTGGGATTCATACGTGCTGGTCGAGCAGGATCGGATTGCCGTCGGGATCTTCCAGCATGATGCTGGCCGGGCCGGTCGTGGTTTCATCGGCTTCTTGCATGTGTGCCTCCTTGCGCCGAAACGCGTCAATTGCAGTCGCGGTCCAGCCGCGCATCGATGCTGCGCTGTTCGCGGTTGATCGCATCGCGTTCGCTCTGCAGGGCGCTGTTGTAACGCCGCTGCAGTTCCCAGCGCCGGTCGTTGAGGCGTGAGCATACGTCCTGCTGGGGCAACGGGTGGCAGGCATCGCGGACCAGCACGTTGCCGGCCGGCATCTCCAGCCCGCCGTAGCCGGGCCGCGGATAGCCGTTGCCCTCCCACTGCGAACTGCCGCCGCCGAACGCCAGACGGCCGCCGACATGCGAACCCTGCCCCGAGATCGACACCGATCCGCCGCTTGAGGTCACCGAGCCGCTGTCCATCGGCACCACCGGTGGCAGCGGGCGCGGTGGTGGCCGGCCGCCACCCGGCGGACGCGGACCCGGCCGACCAGGCGGATAGGGCAGATACACACCGGTCCACACCGGCACCCAGCGCGGGTTGCCCTCATTGCTGTCGCTGACGTAGCGGTCGCCGTCGCTGGTGACGCATTCATACATCGGCTGTGGTGGCTGCACGTACACGTGGCGAACCTCACGCTCGGGCGCGCGGGTGGCCGCGGGCGTGGCCGGATCGGCATCGCTGCGGACCACGCGCGGGGCCGGGTCGCGCGGGCGCTGCATGTCGCGCACTTCCTGCTTGCCGGTGCTGCACGGGGCATCCTGCAGCGACACCGCGCCCGTGCTGCCCACGCAGCGGTAGATGCGCACGCTGGCATCCTGCTGGGCACCGGCCGGGCCGGGACCGAGCAGCAGGAACAACGGCAACCACAGGGCAGGGCGGGGGCGCATGACCACAGTGTGCGGCTTTGCCGCGGCCCGCGCAAAACCCGGCGCAGGCGGCCGGCTCAGCTGCGCAGCACCTGGCCGCTGAGTGCGTCGCGGATCGGGGTCGGCTGGGCCAGGCCGCCGGTGGCGCCGTCGACGATGCCCGCCAGCAGGGGCAGCAGGGCCGGGTCCAGTTCGCCGCGCTGGCGTGCCGGCGGCTGGCCGGCGAGGTTGGCGCTGGTGGATACCAGCGGCCCGCCCCAGGCGCGACACAGCGCGGCCACCAGCGGGTGGGCGCTGATCCGCACGGCGATGCCGGTGTGCTCGCCCGTGATCCAGCGCGGGGCGCGTGGGCCGGCCGGTACGATCCAGGTGTTGGCGCCGGGCCAACTGGCCCGTACCTCGGCCAGGCGCGCGGCGGGCAGCGCCTCCAGGTCCACCCAGCCGTCGAGCTGGGCGGTATCGGCGGCGACCAGGATCATGCCTTTCTCGATCGGGCGCTGCTTGATCGTCAGCAGCGTCATCACCGCCGCTTCGTGGCCGGGATCGCAGCCCAGGCCCCACACCGCTTCGGTGGGGTAGGCGATCACCCCGCCAGCGCGCAGCGCAGGCAGGGCGGTGTCCGGGGTGAGTACGTTCATCGGGTGCTACCGGGGGTCAGGCCTTCTTGGCGACGGCCTTCTTGGCCACCGTCTTCTTCACGGCCTTCTTGGCGGCCGTTTTGCGGGGGGCGGCCTTCTTCGTGGCGGCCTTCTTGGTCGCCGTCTTCTTCACCGCCGCCTTCTTCGGCGCAGCCTCCTTCTTGACCGCGGCCTTCTTGGCCACGACCTTCTTGGCGGCCTTCTTGCCGAAGCCCTTGCGCACCGGCTTGCCGGTTTCTTCCATCAACTGCTGGACGTCGGCCAGGGTCAGCGAGGCGGGCTCGCGATCCTTGGGGATCTTGCCGTTCATTTTGCCGTCGCTGAGGTACGGGCCGAAGCGACCGTTCAGCACCTGGATCTCGCTGCCTTCGAACTCCTTGATGATCCGGTTGCGTGCGATCTCTTCCTTCTCTTCGATCAGGAACACCGCTCGGGCGAGATCGATCGTATAGGGGTCATCTTCCTTCTTCAGCGAGGCGTAAGTGCTGCCACGCTTGGCGAACGGCCCGAAGCGACCGATGCCGACGCTGACGTCTTCGCCGTTGTCCTGGCCCAGCGCACGCGGCATCAGGAACAGTTCCAGCGCGTCTTCCAGCGAAATGGTGTGCATCGACTGGCCGGGACGCAGCGAGGCGAACTTCGGCTTGTCTTCGGCATCTTCGGCGGTGCTGCCGATTGCCGCGTATGGCCCGAAACGGCCCAGGCGCACGCTGACCGGCTTGCCGGTCTTGGGATCGGTACCCAGCTCGCGGGCACCGCTGGCCTCGGCCCGGTCCACCGATTCCTTCTTCTCTTCGACCAGCTTGTTGAACGGTTCCCAGAAGCGGGCCATCAACGGAATCCAGTCCTCTTCGCCACGCGACACCGCATCGAGCTCGTCCTCGAGCTTGGCGGTGAAGTCGTAGTCCACGTACTGGGTGAAGTGGCTGGACAGGAACTTTGACACGGCGCGGCCCACGTCCGACGGACGGAAGCTGCGGCCTTCCATTTCCACGTACTTGCGGAACAGCAGCGTCTGGATGATCGAGGCGTAGGTCGACGGACGGCCGATGCCGTACTCTTCCAGCGCCTTCACCAGCGCCGCTTCGGTGAAGCGCGGCGGCGGCTGGGTGAAGTGCTGTTCGGCCAGGATGCGTTCGAGCGGCACGCGGTCGCCGGGCTTCATCGCCGGCAGCTTGCGGCCTTCATCGTCGTCCTCGGCGCTCTTGTTGTCCTTGCCTTCCTCGTACACGGCCAGGAAGCCGGGCACGACCACGGTGGTGCCGCTGGCGCGGAACACGTGTTCGCTGCCGGCCGAGAGATCCACGCTGACCGTGTTGAGCGTCGCCGGGATCATCTGGCAGGCCACTGCACGCTTCCAGATCAGCTCGTAGAGCTTGCGCTCGTCGTCGGTGAGGTAGCGCGAGACCTGGGCCGGGGTCCGCAGTGCCGAGGTCGGGCGCACCGCTTCGTGCGCTTCCTGGGCGTTCTTGGACTTGGTCTGGTAGGTGTTGGGCTTGTCCGGCAGCGCGGCAATGCCGTAATCGCGCGCGATCACGTCGCGGATTTCGGCCAGCGCATCCTGCGACAGATTCACCGAGTCGGTACGCATGTACGAGATCAGGCCAACCGTGCCCTCATCGCCGATCGCCACGCCTTCGTACAGCTTCTGCGCCACCTGCATGGTCTTGCGCGTGGTGAAACCGAGCTTGCGCGAGGCTTCCTGCTGCAGCGTGGAGGTGGTGAATGGCGGCGCCGGACGGCGCTTGCGCTCCTTGCTGGCCACATCGGTGACGTGCAGCGCGCCCTGCGCGGCCTGCTGGATGCGCATCCGCGCGTCCCCGGCGGTGTCGCCGTCGGTCACCGTGAACTGTTCGAACTTCTTGCCGTCGAGCTTGATCAGGCGTGCATTGAAGTGCTGCGAGGGGTGCGCGCACTCGGCATCGATGCTCCAGTACTCGCGGGCGATGAAGGCTTCGATCTCTTCCTCGCGCTCGACGATCATGCGCAGCGCCGGGCTCTGCACGCGGCCGGCGGACAGGCCGCGCTGCACCTTGCGCCACAGCACCGGAGAGAGATTGAAGCCCACCAGGTAGTCCAGCGCGCGGCGCGCCTGCTGGGCATCGACCAGGTCGCCGGCGATCGCGCGCGGCTGGCTCATGGCTTCCTTGATGGCGCGCGGCGTGATCTCGGTGAAGACCACGCGCTGCATCGGCTTGTCCTTGACCAGCCCGCGTTCTTTCAGGATCTCGGCGATGTGCCAGCTGATTGCTTCACCCTCGCGATCCGGATCGGTCGCCAGGAAGATGTCGTCGGCCCCTTTGGCGGCCTTGGCAATCGCATCGACATGCTTCTCGTTCTTCTCGATCAGGTCATAGCGCATCGCGAAGTTGTTGTCGGGATCGACCGCGCCTTCCTTCGGGACCAGATCGCGCACATGCCCATACGAGGCCAGGACGGTGAAGTCCTTGCCGAGGTATTTGTTGATCGTCTTGGCCTTGGCAGGCGATTCGACGATGAGCAGGTGCTTGGGCATGGCGTCTATTTCTATGGGCAGCAGCCCGGGGAGGGCGCTAGGGTGGAGCAAATGGCCGCATTAGTGAAGGGCAGCGGGCGATATCCATAAACTGAACGCCCGGGTATGCGCCGGGCGTTCAGCTTTCCTGCCTATTAGAGGAATCACGCCGGAGCTGCCCGTGTCAAGCGGCCCGGTGTGAGGGTGCGCCCGTCAGGCCATCGCGGCCAGCACGCCCACCATCGCCACGGCGGCGATGATCAGGGCCAGCGTGGACAGGCCAGCCAGCACCAGAATCACGATCGTGACGGTACCCAGTTCACGGTTTTGCAGGTGCGCGTTCTCGGTGAACGCCCACTTGTCGACCACCACCGTGTCGCACATCAGGTCGTGCAGCGCCTGCTTGCGCTCGGTAAAGGCGGCCATCAGATAGCCGATCATCAGGGTCAGGGTGCTGACGAAGGTCGCAAAGTAGCGGCCCACCGCACGGCCGCGGGTCAGGCGCTGGCCATCGCTGCGCACCACCTTGATGCCCACCGCCATCTTGCCCAGCGTGGCGCCGCCGGCCGAGGCGTGGAACTCGGCGTAGTACACCAGTGAGATCACGATGCCGAGCAGACCGCCGACGATGTCCGAGGTGCTCGACCCGGCGTCCGACCCCGCCATCGCACCGACGGCCAGGCCGAAGATGGCGCCGACGATGCCGCCGATCACCGCGCCGCAGAGGGTCAGCACCACATAGTCGATGAAGTAGGCCGCATACCGCTTCCAGAAGCCGGCATAGACCACCTCGCCGCCCTGCACCACGCCTGCACCGGCATAGCTGCCGGTACTGGCCGGGACGCTGTACGGCGAGTAGGTGCCGCCGCCGGTGCCCGGCAGCGGGGCGGTACCGTTCTCGATGGCGATGTAATCGCCCCGCAGGTCGAACCCGCTGCCGAGGTTCCCGGTGGCGTTGGTCAGATTCTGCAGCTGCAGTTCTTCAACCACATCGCCCAGCGCCTTCCACTGGTCGAAGCCCTCACGCCAGACCAGCGTGGTGAGGGTGATCTCGCCGCGCTGGAAGCGCAGGCGCAGATCGTCGGCGGGCAGTGGCCCCTGGCGTTGTGCGCCGTCGGCGAAGTACCACTCGGTCATTGCATGTGTCCCCTGTTGCTCTCGTCCGTGGAAGAAGTAAGGCGTTGCTCAGCCGCGGCAGACCGTCGGCAGGTACTTGTCGTCCGCGCCGCCGGTGCATTCCCAGTGCCGGGCGTCGCCATCGTAGTCCAGCCACAGCAGCGTGCCGTCCAGGCCGGTGCTGCCGGGAATCGACAGCTCGGCCTCGATGCCGCAATGGTTGTTGTCGAAACGGCCGATGCGCAGCGCGGAGATGCCGTCCAGCGCGTAGCCATCGGCCGGCAGGAAGCCTTCATCGTCATTGACCGGGCAATGCCCGTTGGTGGCGACGAACTCCTCGACCTGGGTCTTGATCGGCGCCAGCGCGACGTAGGCCGCGCTGGCCTTTGCGCGGTGGGTGTAGTCCTGGTATGCGGGCAGGGCGATCGCGGCCAGAATGCCGATGAGCGCCAGGCCACCCACGCCGAGGACGGCCGCGACGATGCCGGCGATGGCACAGCCGGACAGACTCTTCTGCGGCACGGCCACCGGCTGTGCCGGCGGCGGCTGGCTGGCATAGGGGCCGGCCGGAATCTGCGGGGGAAGCTGGGCGGCAGGGCTGTCGGCGTCGACTCCGGCCGGCGGGTCGCTCGGGGCCTGCACCAGGCCGATCTCGTCGGCCACGGTGCGCAGGGCCTGCCACTGCGGCATGCCGTCGCGCCATACCAGCGTATCCAGCGCGATGCGGCTGGACTGGAACAGCGCGATCAACTCATCAGACGTCAGCGGCCCACGCTGCTGACGATTTCCTTCTGCATAGAACCACTCGCTCACGGCCCGCTCCTGAATGCGCAAGGCGCTCAGTGTACGGTCAGTGGAGCGGTTCGGGTTCGTCAATGAACATCTGGGTTTCCATCCAGGCGTAGGCGGCTTCGGCACCAGGCTGGTTGAACAGCACCATCAGCACCACCCACTTGAGGTCGTCCAGGTCCAGTTCGTCCTGGTCCAGGGCCATCGCACGGTCGAGCACCAGCTCGCGCTGGCCGGCGTCAAGGATGCCGTGCTGCTCCAGAAACAGCACGAAACCGCGGCATTCCACGTCCAGCTTGTCCAGTTCCGGGCCGTGGTAGATCCGGACCGGACCGTCCACGCGCGGCTGGGCCACGGCCGGGCGCTGTTCGGCCAGGGCATCGAGCCAATCGAAGGCTTTGTTGATCTCTGCGGGGCTGAAGCCGGCCTGTATCAGGCTGTTCTGGAGGGTGTCGCGATCACGCACAAGATCCGCGTCTTCGCTGAAGTAGTGTTCGAACAGGTACAGCAGGACATCCAGAATGCTCTCTTTCATTGCCCCTCGGCCTGCGTCCATGACGCTGTGGAGGTGAAGAAACTAGGGTTTTCGACAGTAGCGGCCATGCATGGCCATTACCTTTCCGTCCAGTTCCATGACCAGCAGCATGGCCGACAGCCGGGCCGCCGTCAATCCGCTGCGTTGGATCAGGGAATCCATACCTGTTGGGTCGTGGTCCAGTGCCTGCCACAAGCACTGGTAGTCCGGGTCGGAGGAGGGGGCGGCGCTCACACGGCCTGCCCGTGCCTGTTCAGTGGGGGTGCCCAGGCGCGTTCGCAAGGCCTGGGCGAGGGTCTGGGCCAGGGGATCCAGGCCCGCGATCACCTCAGCCACGTCTTCCACCAGCGCCGCCCCCTGGCGGATCAGGCGGTGGCAGCCCCGCGCGCGCGGGTTGCGCACCGAGCCGGGTAGGGCAAACACCTCGCGCCCGGCCTCGGCCGCCAGCCGCGCGGTGATCAGCGCCCCGGAGCGCTCGGCCGCCTCGATCACCAGGGTGCCCAGCGCCAGCCCGGCGATGATGCGGTTGCGGGCGGGGAACTGGCCCGCGTGGGCGGTGGTGCCCGGCGGGTACTCGCTGACCACCGCGCCCTCCCTCGCGATCCGCGCCTGCAGGGCGGCATGTCGTGGCGGGTAGGTCCGGTCCAGGCCGGTGGCAACCACCGCCACGGTGCAACCGCCGGGCTGGTCCAGCGCCGCCGCGTGCGCCCGGGCATCGACGCCGGCGGCCAGCCCGCTGATCACCGACAGTCCCTGCCGCGCCAGACCCCCGGCAAATTCGGCGGCCAGCTCTCCGCCGGCAGGGCTGGGCGTGCGGCTGCCCACCACCGCCACGCCGGGGTGCCATAGCCGCGCCGGCTGACCCTGGACGAACAGCGCCAGCGGCACCTGGGGCATCTGCCGCAGCAGGGGCGGATAGTCGGTGTGGGTGCAGGCCAGCAGATGGTGGTTGTCGTGCTCCAGCCAGCGCAGGGACCGTGCCAGCGCGGCGGAATCAGGCGTCTGCAGTCGCCCGCATTGCGCGGCGTCGCACCCGGCTGCGCGCCAGGCCGAGGGGCCGGCGGCCAAGGCGCGCTCGGCATCACCATGCTCATGAAGCAGGCGGCGGCGGGGGCGGGTCGGGCCGCCCGCCAGCAACAACGTGAGCAGCGGGGAGGGGGCAAGGGTGGTCATCCCCCCACCGTAGGCCGGATGCGCCGACGGCGCCCTGGGGCGCCGTCGGAGTCTTGCGTAGGGATGTTCCGCGTACCGACCAGCGGTCTGTCCCTACTGGGCGTCCGGATGCTTGGCTGCGTAGCCCACATGGACCGGTTTGACGCCCTGCATCACCAGCGCGTAGCTGACCTTGTCGAAGGTGCGGAACACCATCGCATGGGCGGCATACTCGTCGGGCAGGGTGACGCGCCCGGCGCCCGTGCTCAGCGCGTCGTCCATCCGCGAGGAGTTGGGGTACTGCATGCGGTGCGCGACATGGCGACCCTGCCGCCACAGTGAGACCACCGTGCCGTTGTCCACACCATCGGCGCGGCCGGCGGACAGGGCGATCACATCGCGCGGGCCACCGGCCGAGAACATGTCGGTCACGGCCAGGATGCGGATGTCCAGGCCCTCGGTCTGGGCAGCGGGCACGTGCGGGTAGAACTGCAGGTCGTACGGATTGGCTTCCACCGGCACCAGGCGGTCACCGGCACGCACTTCGCGGCCGTCAACCCGGCCCTGAAGCGTCAGCGTGGTCACTTCCACGTTGCCGCTGGCCACGCGCGTCACGGTGCCCACATTGAGCTGGGCCAGCTCATAGCCCAGCGTTGCCTGGCGCTTGGTCGGGACGGTGAAGTCCTTCCAGAGGTTGCCGCTGCCGGGCATGACGTCGCCGTTGGCGTTCAGGTCTTCGGTCGGCTTGGGCAGGGCGTAGCGCACGGTCGGGCGGACCACGGCCCAGCGCTGGCCCACCTGGGCCTGGTCCAGACCGCGCACGTAGGCGATCTGGCCGGTGGTGGCACGCAGACGGTTGTCTTCCAGGCTGACCACGTAGGGCAGCGAGTCGATCTCGTCGACCACGCTCAGCTGCTTCAGGAACGGCTCCACCTGCTCCAGCGGAATCGCGTTGATCGGGGCTTCCTGGCGCGGGCCGGGCTGCTGGCCGACGACGCGATCCAGATAGGCCAGGCTCAGCACGTCGCCCGGGTAGATCAGGTGCGGGTTGCTGACCTGCGGGTTGGCCTGCCAGATTTCCGGCCAGAGCCACGGTTTTTTCAGAAAACGCGCGGAAATGTCCCACAACGTGTCGCCTTTGCGCACGACATAGGTATCCGGGTGCCCGCCATTCATTTCAACGGCGGTAGCATAGGTAGCGACGGTCAGCAGCGCCACGGCGACGACCGTACGAGTACGTTCAAACATGAGTGTGGTGCCTGATTCCCCAACAGGTGCCCGCACTATAGTCCAGAAACCGGGGCGCAGGGCAAGCGTTGGCGATAGAATCGCCCCATACGCCGTTCCCAGCGGCGCCCCCTACCGGTAATTGTCATGGCCATCCTGCCCATTCTTGAGTTTCCCGATCCGCGCCTGCGCACCAAGGCCGCGTTGATCGACGCTGCCGAAGTGACCACGCCTGCCTTCCAGGAGCTGATCGACAACATGTTCCACACCATGTACGAGGCGCCGGGCATCGGCCTGGCCGCCAGCCAGGTGGACGTGCACAAGCGCTTCATGGTGATCGACGTCAGCGAAGAGAAGGACACCCCGCGGGTGTTCATCAATCCCGAGATCGTCGCCAATGAAGGCGGCCAGGTGTACCAGGAAGGCTGCCTGTCGGTCCCGGGCATCTTTGCCGACGTCACCCGCGCCAACCAGATCACGGTGCGCTTCCTGGACCGCCAGGGCGTGGCCCAGGAACTGACCACCGACGGCGTGCTGGCGGTGTGCATCCAGCACGAGATGGACCACCTGGACGGCAAGCTGTTCATCGATTACCTCTCGCCGCTCAAGCGCGAGATGGTCCGCAAGAAGCTGGCCAAGCAGCGCAAGCACGTTGCCTGAGATGGTCGCGGAAACGGCCACGCGGCAGGACCGCGTGCCGCTTCCGGTGTCGCGGCGCCGGCCACCGGCGCCGTTTTTCTTTCTGCAAGTGGGGTCGCCATGAGGATTGTCTTTGCCGGTACGCCGGAGTTCGCCGTCTCGTCGCTGCGGGCCGCCGCCCGCCACCATGAGGTGGTTGCGGTGTACACCCAGCCCGACCGCCCGGCCGGTCGCGGGCGCGGGCTGATGCCCTCGCCGGTCAAGCTGGAGGCGATCGCGCGCGGCATCCCGGTGTTCCAGCCGGAAAGCCTGAAGACCCCCGAAGCGCAGCAGCAGCTTCACGACCTGCAGCCGGACCTGATGGTGGTGGTGGCCTACGGCCTGATCCTGCCCAAGGCCGTGCTCGCCATTCCCACCCACGGGTGCTGGAACGTGCACGCCTCGCTGCTGCCGCGCTGGCGCGGTGCCGCGCCGATCCAGCGCGCGATCCAGGCCGGCGACGCCGAAACCGGCGTGTGCCTGATGCAGATGGAGGCCGGCCTGGATACCGGCCCGGTGCTGCTGCGCCAGCACACCCCGATTGCGGCGGGCGAGCTGGGCGGCCAGCTGCACGACCGCCTGGCCGAGCTTGGTGCGCAGGTGCTGTCCGATGGCCTGGGTCTGCTGCGTGCCGGCATCAAGCCGATCGCCCAGCCGCAGCCCGAGGCCGGCGTGACCTACGCGCACAAGCTGGACAAGGCCGAGGCTAGGCTGGACTGGGCGCAGGACGCCCAGCAGCTCGAACGGACCGTGCGGGCCTTCAATCCCTGGCCGATTGCCGAAGCGCAGCTGGCCGGTGAGCGCGTGCGCATTCACGGTGCAGTGGCGCTGCCCGACAACAAGGGCAAGGCGCCCGGCACCCTGCTGGCGGCGGCCCGCGAAGGCATCGACATCGCCTGCGGCCAGGGCGCGCTGCGCCTGCGCGTGCTGCAGCGCGAAGGCGGCAAGGCGATCACCGCAGCGGACTACCTCAATGCCCGCCGCGACCTGGCCGTGGGCGCCTGAGATGGCCCATCCCCGGCAGGAAAAACAGGCCGCGCCGCGCGCTGCGATGGCGCCCGGCGTGCCCACCCGCGTGCTGGCCGCCAAGGTGCTGGCCCAGGTGATCGGCCGCGGCCGGTCGCTCAAGGCCGAGCTCTCCACCGCTTTGCCCACGCTCGATGACAGCCGCGACCGCGCGCTGCTCGAAGCGCTGTGCTTTGCGGTGCTGCGCCGGCGCAATGCGTACGACGCGGCACTGGCGCAGTGGATGCAGCGCCCGCTGAGCGTGCGCGAAGACGAACTGCGCGCATTGCTGCTGGTCGGCTTCGCCCAGCTGGATGCGCTGGAACTGCCGGCGCACGCCGCGCTGTCGGCCACGGTCGATGCCGCGCGCGCGCTGGGCCGCGAACGCCAGGCCGGCATGGTCAACGCGCTGCTGCGCCGCGCCCAGCGCGAGGGCATCCCCCCGCAGCCGGCGCGCGCGGCGTTCCCGCTGTGGATGGCCGACAGGATCGAACAGGACTGGCCGGACCAGGCCGATGCGGTATTCGAGGCCAGCCTGCAGCCGGCACCGCTGTGGCTGCGGGTCAACCGCCAGCACGGCGATCGCGACACGATGCTGCAGCGGCTGGAGGCGGCCGGCATCGCCGCCGAGGCGTCGCCGATCGCGCCGGACGCGATCCGCCTGCCGACGCCGGTGGCCGTATCGGCCCTGCCGGGCTTTGCCGAAGGCGCGCTGTCGGTCCAGGACCTGTCGGCCCAGCAGGTCGCCGACGCCATGTCGCTGCGCCCGGGAATCCGGGTGCTGGACGCCTGCGCCGCGCCGGGCGGCAAGTCCGCCCACCTGCTCGAACGCGACCCCAGCCTGCACCTGCTCGCGCTGGACATCGATCCACGCCGGCTCAAGCGCATCGGCGAGACCTTCGCGCGCACCGGCGTCGGCGAACACGCGCAGGTGCGTGCCGGCGATGCGGGCGATCCGGCCGCGTGGTGGGATGGCCAGCCGTTCGACGCGATTCTGCTGGACGCGCCGTGTTCGGCCACCGGCATCATCCGCCGCCAGCCCGATGTGCTGCTGCATCGGCGCGAGACCGATATCGAGGCGCTGGTCGCGCTGCAGGCCCGCCTGCTGGATGCCTGCTGGACGATGCTCGCGCCTGGCGGCACGTTGCTGTATGCCACCTGCTCGATCCTGCGCGAGGAAAACCAGTTCCAGGTGGAGGCCTTCCTGCAGCGCACGCGCAACGCCGGTTTCCTGCCGCTGGGTGACGCATTCGGCCACGATTCCTGGGCCGGGCGACAGCGCCTGCCGGGTGAAAACGGCGCTGACGGCTTCTTCTATGCGCGTCTGCTAAAGAAGGGTTAGGCCAACACCGCTAGAATCGCGCCCCATGCTCAACACCCGCGCGTCCCGAGAGTTCTGGTTGCTCGCCCTGATGGCCCTGCTTGTGCTGGGGGCCGGTCTTGGCCTGCGCGACCCGTGGCCCTCCGATGAACCCCGCTTCGCATTGGTCGCCAAACAGATGGTGACCAGTGGCGATTGGCTGTTCCCGCATCGCGGCACCGAGCTTTACTCGGACAAGCCGCCGATGCTGATGTGGTCGCAGGCGATCCTGTATCGCCTGATCGGCGACTGGCGCGTGGCGTTCCTGCTGCCGTCGCTGCTGGCGGCGCTGGGTACGCTGGCCTGCGTCTACGACCTGGGACGGCGCCTGTGGACGCGGCGGGTGGGGCTGTATGCCGCCTGGGCGCTGCTGTTTGCGGTGCATTTCACCTTCCAGTCGAAAAAGGCGCAGATCGATCCGCTGGTGGTGTTCTTCATCACCCTGGCCAATTACGGCCTGCTGCGCCACCTGCTGTGTGGGCCGGCGTGGCGATGGTGGTGGCTGGGCTGGTTCGCGGCCGGGCTGGGCGTGATCACCAAGGGCGTGGGTGTGCTCGCGCTGCTGATGATTGTGCCCGCGGCCACGGCGTCGCTGCTCGGATGGCCGCGGGTCAGGCTGCACATCCGCGATGCCCGCTTCTGGCTGGCGCCGCTGGCATTCGTGCTGGCCATCGCGATGTGGTTCGTGCCGATGGTGCTGACCGCGCTGGGCAGCGGTTCGGCCGAGTACCGGGCCTACCTGGACGACATCCTGTTCCGCCAGACCGCCAAGCGCTACGCCCAGTCCTGGGATCACCACCAGCCGTGGTGGTACTTCCTGGCCACCATGCCGTCGATGTGGCTTCCCGCCTTCCTGGTCCTGCCGTGGGCGGTTCCGGCCTGGTGGCGGCGGCTGCGGCGGCGCGATCCACGCTACCTGATGCTGCTGGGCTGGTGGCTGCTGATCGTGCTGTTTTTCTCGATCCCGCACGGCAAGCGCGATGTCTATATCCTGCCGGCGCTGCCGATGTTCTGCCTGGCGTTGGCCCCGCTGCTGCCCGGGCTGCTGCGGCGGCGCGACGTGCAATGGCTGATGGGCGCCTTCACTGCCGTGCTGGCACTGGCGCTGCTGGGCGTGGGCATCGCCATGCTCGGGGGCGAGCCCGGCTTCGAACGCAGCCTGATCATCAAGCGCGGCATCGACACCGCGGTGACCAGCGGCCTGGCCTGGATCGGCATCGCACTGGGCTGCGGCGCGGTGATGAGCCTGGTGTTCAGCGGGCGCCGGCGCTTCCACGTGGCGGCGATCGCCACGCTGGCGATGGCCTGGGTGGCCTACGGGCTGATCGGCTATCCGCTGTTCAACGATTCCAGTTCCGCGCGCGGGCTGATGCAGCAGGTCGGCCAGCGGATCGGCCCGGATGCGGAGCTGGGCCTGGTGGCCTGGAAGGAGCAGAACCTGCTGATGGCCGACCGCGCGGCCACCACCTTCGGATTCAACCGACGCTGGGACAACCAGCTGCGCGACGGCGTGGAGTGGCAGATGCAGGCCCCCGCGCAGCGCTGGCTGCTGGTGCAGGAAGACGCGCTGCTGGGCTGCGTGGATCGCGACAGCGCCACGCTGGCCGGGGTCGCCAACCGGCGTCGTTGGTGGTTGGTGCGGGCCAGTGATATCCGCGGTCCCTGTACGGCCACGGCGGCTGAACAGAAGCGCGAACGCGAGTTGCACAGAATCGATGGCGATGAGTAAAGATAGCCGGGGTCATCGGGCCATCCAGGTCCGCAGGCCGCTCCGTGGGCGCCGGTCGCGCCGGTCGTGTCAATGGGCCTTGCGGCCTGGGCGTGGTAATCGAGGTTGGCAATGAAGCAGCAAGGCGCGTCCAGCACGACCGACGTGGCGTCATTCCCGCCCTTGCAGGGCCGTCTCGGCGTGGCGCATTGGGTCGCCAACATCGGCCTGTTCTGCCTGCCGGCGCTGATCCTCAGCGTGCCGCAGAACCTGCTGCCGTACGGCCTGCTGCTGTTGCTGGGCAGCCTGCTGGCACCGCTGGAGCTGTGGCGCGCGCGGGTCATGGCCGGTCGTCCGCTGGTGGTGCTGGGCTGGCTGATGCTGGCGGTGATCGCACTGTCGCTGGTGTCGATGCTGCTGTTCGAGCAGGGCCTGCGCGATATCGACAACCGCTCCCGCTTCGTCGTGATCCCGTGGATCATTCTGTGGGTCTGCGCGCTGCGCCCGGCGCTGCACTGGCTGTGGGCTGGTTCGCTGGTCGGCCTGCTGGCGGTGATGGTGTTGTCGGTGGTGCAGGTGATGGGGGGGGCGCCCCGCGCCGAACTGAGCACCAATGCGATCGTGCTGGCCGACATCGTGCTGATGCTGATGGTGCTGCTCGTGTTCTGTCGCCCGCACCACCGCTGGCCGTGGGTGATCGTGGGCATGATCGCCGGCTGCGTCACGATCGTGCTCAGTGGCAGCCGCGGCGTATGGCCGGCGCTGGTGGCCCTGCTGGTGGTGATGGCGATGAGCCTGCGTTGGCGGACCGGGCGGGCGCGGCTGTCGGTGCTGCTGGCGCTGCTGGCGATCGCCGGCACGCTGGCGTTGACCGTCCCCGGCCTGCGCGAGCAGGTGCGCCTGACCGAACTGCAGCACGATGTGGTGCGGATGGAGCGCGGCGACAGCGATTCCTCGGCCGGCGCCCGTGTCGAACGCCTGCAGGTGGCCTATGAGACGTTCTTCGACCACCCGCTGATCGGGGTGGGGATCGGCCACTTCGACAGCGCGATGCTTCGCCTGCCGGTGTGCCGCGAAGACCCGGACGAGCCGCGCTGCCACCTGGGCCACGCGCACAATGACCTGGCCGAGTGGTCGGCCACCCAGGGGGTGCCCGGGCTGTTGCTGCTGCTGGCCGTGTACGGCGTGCCGCTGCTGGTGTTTGCCAGGCTGCACCGGCGCAGTGGCCAGATCGGCTTCCGCGGACCGGCCGCAGCCGGGATCATGGTGGTGGTGGCCTACGTCCTGTGCGGCCTGACCCAGTCGATGTTCGCCCACCAGATCACCGCGAGCTTCTACGTCACCATCGTTGCCCTGCTGACCGGCCTGTCGGTCCTGCAGGGACACGCCCACCGCCAGCGCCCGGCTCAGGCCGGCGGCTGATCCCGGGGCGGGTCCGCCACCGGCTGGCCGATCTGCAGCATCCACAACATGATGGTCTTCTGGCGCACGTAGTTGGCGCGCACGTAGGCGTACACCAGTCCGTGCCAGCCATCGCGGAACCCGCCGCGGAACAGCCAGCCGCGCCAGAAGCGCCACGCCGGGGCCAGCACCAGCTTGCCCAGCGTGGCGCGCTTGCCGCGGGCGAACTCGTGTTCGGCCATCATCCGCGCATAGCGCTGGGTCTTGGCCAGCTGCTGCTCCAGCGAACGGTAGGGGTAATGGATCAGGTCGCCGCGCAGGGTGCCGACGGTACCGTCGACGCTGGCCGCTTCATGGATCTCCCGCTTGCCGCGCCAGCCGCCGTGGCGGCGGTCGAACAGCCGCATCACCCGGTCCGGATAGGCGTTGCCGTGACGCAGGAACTTGCCGAAGTAGGCCGACAGCCGCGCGAACCGGTAGCCGTGATGGCCGGCGAAGCCGCCAGCCTGGGCGCTCTGGATCGAGGCGCGCAGGGTGTCGTCGACGCGCTCGTCCGCGTCCAGGCACAGCACCCAGTCGTGGCTGGCCTGCGCGACGCAGAAGGCCTTCTGGCTGCGGAAGCCGTCGAACGCGCGCTGCAGCACGCGGGCACCGGCGGCGCTGGCGATGGCCACGGTGGCATCGGTGGAATGGGAGTCCACGACGATGATCTCGTCGCAGAAGGCCAGTGAGGCCAGGCAGTCGCCGATGCGGTCGGCTTCATTGAACGCGATAATGCAGGCCGAGATGCGAGGCCGTTCAACGGGAGCGGTCGTGGAGGACATGATGGCCGAGTACCTGCTGTTTGCGACGGAACGCTATGCGTTGCCTATTCTCGCCCCACTGGCCGAGGCGTTGCACGCATCCGGGCAATCGGTGTCGACCTGGTTCGTCGACGGCGCGGCCGGCGCAACGCTGCCGGGGGTGCCCGGAATAGACCTCAAGCAGGCGCTGGCGCTGCGTCCGCGCGCGGTGTTCAGCGCCGCCAACTGGGTGCCGCCGTTCATTGCCGGGGCCAAAGTACAGGTCTTCCACGGCTTCAACGTGCAGAAGCGCGACAGCGCGCGCGGCCACTTCCGGGTGCGCGGTCTGTTCGACCTGTACTGCACGCAGGGTCCGGCGACCACCACGCCGTTCCGTGACCTCGCCATGCGCGATGGCCATTTCGCCGTCGCCGAAACCGGTTGGCCCAAGCTGGACCCGCTGTTCCGCGATGACGGTGGCCTGTCGGCCGCCCTGCGCGCCCCTGCCCAGGCGCGCCCGGTGATCCTGTTCGGCTCCACCTTCACCGAGCGGCTGAGTGCGGCGCCGCACCTGTATGACCCGATCGCCGCCGACATCGCCCGCGGCGACCGCTACTGGCTGTTGACCCTGCATCCCAAATGTCCCCCCGCGCTGTTTGACCGCTACCGCGCGCTGGCCGGCGCCAACGCCGCCTTTATCGAGCCCGAGCAGGTGATGGCCGCGCAGCGGGCGGCGGATGTGCTGGTGTCGGACACCTCGTCGATCGTGTCCGAGTTCGTGGTGCAGCACAAACCGGTGGTGACCTTCCGCAACCGGGTGCCGCAGCCGCACATGATCGACTTCGACGATGCGGCGCAGCTGCCGGCGATGCTGGCGCGCGCACTGGCGCCGGAGCCGGCCTTGATGGCCGAGATCCGCCGCTATGCCGATGCGATCCATCCCTATCGCGACGGCTGTTCCAGCGAACGGGTGATCGCGGCCACCGAGGACTTCCTGGCCGGGGAACTGGGCCGCCTCAAACGCAAACCGTTCGGCGCCTGGACGCGGGGCCTGCAGATCCGCCGCGACCTGGGATACTGGGGGCCGTCCAGGCGCTGAGGGTGGGCCCCCGGCCGCGCGTCTACCAGTGCAGCCGGCGCCTGGCCAGCGCATCGCCCAGCTGCGCCTGCAACGCGCGGGCCTCGGCGTCGGGCAGGTAGCGCAGGCACAGCGGGAGGCTGCCGCCGGCACCGGCCGTATCCAGCCAGAGGCTGGCAGTGCCCAGCCAACGGTCCAGCGGCGAGCGTGACAGGCGCAGCGCCTGCACCTTGTCCACCTCGGCGAACCGCCACCAGCGGTGCCACCAGCCGCCGCGGACGGCCACCAGTGCGTCGTCCACGTAGTAGCCCATGCGCGCCATACGCCGCCGCGCGCTGAACGCCGACCACGGCAGCCACAGCAGCACCAGCAGGCCCCAGCGCTGGTCTTCCCACACGGCACCGGCAGCCAGCAGCAGAGCGATCACCAGCGCCGGCAGGCACAGCCGCCACCAGCCGCGCCGATCCACCGGCTGCCACGTGGCCGGCGGCCACTGCGCATGCGGCAGCAGGTGCTGCACCAGCGCATCGCACGCGGCCGGCGTGGCCAAGGGGGCCAGCTCGCGCAGGTCGCGCCGTTCGCCATCGCCCGGGGTGCTGGCGGCGATGTCGATGCCCAGATGGCGACGCCCGAACAGGCGCTGCAGGGGACTCTCGCGCAGGGTCCAGGCCTGGATCCGACGCCGCGCCACGCTGGTGCGCAACCGGGTCAGCAGGCCACTGGACACGGTGAGGCGTCGCTCGTGCTCGCTGAGCTGGAAACCGTGGTAGCGCAGGAAGGCCAGCGTCACCGACAGCGCCCGCAGCAGCAGCCAGAACACCAGCAGCGCGGAGGCACCGGCCACGACCCACATCCAAGTGCTGGGATGCAGGTGGCTGGCGTAGCCGAACGCCTGCCGGCTGCCGTTGTCGAGTACGTCGGAGACCGTCCCGCTCGGCACAAACTGCATCACCGCGCCCACGGCCGCCAGCACCACCACCCAGCCACGGTCGGACAGCAGCCCGATGCGCAGCACGTCGCGTGCGCCCAGCCGCAGCAGCACCGGGTCGGTGGGAAGTGGTGGCGGTTCGGTCGCGCCGGGCGCGGCGACGGCCACCGTCGGTTGCCCACGCTGGCGGACCAGTGCTTCCAGTGCGAGTGCCTGGTCCAGCTTGAGCACGCGCATCTCCGCTTCCGGCCGGTTGCCGCCGGCCGATTCCAGCTTCAGCTCGGCCACGCCGAACAGCCGGTGCAGCGGATTCTGGTGCACCACCACGTTGTGGATGCGCGCGAACGGAATCTCGCGGCGGTTGCGCGACACCACCCCGCTGCGCACGGTGATCGCATCGCGCCCGATCTGGTAGCGGTAGGTCAGGTACTGCAGCAGGGCGTACGCTACCAGCCCCACCACGGCGATCAGCGGGCCCAGTGTGAGCCACAGCTGGTCGCGGTCGCCGCGGTTGCCGAACACCACCAGCGCCACCAGCGGCAGCAGGGATTGGCGCAGCTGCATCAGCAGCACGAACAACCACGACCACGGATGCAGGCGTTGCTCGGGTGCCGGAGTTTCGGGGGCCGGGGTGCTCACAGGGCGTCGTCGTCCTGGTCGAGCTGGTGGGCCAGGGTGTCGCGCAGGCGCTCGGCATCGGCCTGGTCCAGGCCACTGATCGAGACCGCACTCATGCGGCTGCCGGCGGTGTGCACCACCAGCGTGGCCAGCCCTGCACTACGCTCGATCGGCCCGCGACGCAGGTCCAGGTGCTGTACGCGCGAGATCGGGACATGGGTTTCCTGCTGCCACAGCAGCTCGCGGCGCAGGCCCAGCCCGCGCGCATCCAGGCGCCACGACGTGCGGCGCTGACGGCGGAAGCCAATCACCGCGCCGATCAGTGCGCCGAGCACCACCATCGCGGCCACGCCCCACCATCGCCCGGGCAGCGCCAGCAGGAACCAGCCGGCACCGAGCGCGCCGCCGGGCAGCAGCGCGCCGGTCAGCGCGCCGCTGGCTGCGGCAATGGAGGCCGCACGCAGCGGCAACGGCTGCCAGGCTGCCGGAAGCGGCAGCGCGGGCGGCACGACGGGATCGATGGACTCGGTCAAGGCAGGGCGCTCGGCGTGGACAGGGCCGGACGCCCGCGTCAGCAACCGGCGCCCGTGGCGCAGACGGTAGCAGGTTGCCCGGTTACTGCGCGGCCTGGATCAGCGCGTCGACATCGAGCAGGTGCCCCGCGCGCTCGGCCTTGGTGCGCAGGTAGTGCTCGTTCTCGACGGTGATGTCGCCGGTGACCGGCACGCACTCCACCACCTCGATACCTGCATGGCGCAGGCGCTGGGCCTTGGTGGGGTTGTTGCTGAGCAGCTGCACCCGCGACACGCCCAGGCCCTGCAGCATCGCCGCCGCGCTGCCGTAGCGGCGTTCGTCGGCGCCGAAGCCGAGCTGTGCATCGGCGTCGATGGTGTCCAGGCCGTCATGTTGATAACCGTACGCGCGCATCTTGGCGGCGATACCGGTACCGCGCCCTTCCTGGTCCAGATACAGCAGCACGCCACCGCCAAGATCCTTGAGCTTGCGCAGGCCGCGGCGCAGCTGATCGCCGCAGTCGCACTTGAGCGAGCCGAACAGATCCCCGGTCAGGCAGGACGAGTGCACGCGTACCGGCACCACGCCGGACAGATCCGGGGTGCCGACGATGATCGCCACCTGGTCGCGCTGGGCGACGCCGCCGCGGAACACCGCGAACTCGGTCATGCCGACGTCGCGCAACGGCACCGGCGAGCGCGCCACCAGCTCGTAGGCATGGGCGGCCTGCTCGGCGCCCTGGTGCAGGTCGCACAGAGAGACCTGCGCGCAGCTGTCGAAGCGGGTATCGGCCGGGTCCAGCAGCACCCCGACCGTGGCCGGCAGCAACAGGCCCAGCCGCGCCACTTCGATCGCGCCGTCGTCCAGCGCCTGGCCGGCGCTCCAGCCTGGCGGCATCGCCTCCGGTTCGCGCAGGTAGCCCAACGATGGCAGTGCATCGAAATCGATACCGGCCAGCGGCACGCGCGCGCCATGTTCGGCCGCCACGCCCAGCACCCGCGCGCGGGTGGCGGTGAGGAACAGGTAGTGCTGGCCGGCCGCGGCCTCGGCGAAGGCACCGAAGCTGCTGCGGGTGCTGCTGTCCAGGGCGATGAACGCCAGGCGCTGGCCGTGGCTGTCATCGATCACCACCGGGCGGCCGGCACGCAGCTCGGCGACCGCGCGCTCGCAGCGGATCGCGGCCGGATCGCCGAACAGGGAAGAAGCAGCATCAGACATGGCAGGGGCCGTGGGGGACATCGTGGGTTCACAGTGGGGACGAGGGGCGACGATTCCAATCGCGCCCGGGCGCGACACAGCGTCGCATTCAGTGCGGGTGTTCCTCGGTGGCGTAAGGGTCCACTTCGCCGCTTTCCGGCGGGCGCAGCGTGTAGCGCTTGTAGGTCCACTGGTACTGGCTCGGATCGCGGCGCGCGATCCGTTCAATCCCGGCATTGAGCGCGCTGGCGGCGGTGCGCGGGTCCGGGTCGGCCACCGTCGGCGGCGCCGGCTCGATGTGCAGGGCGAACTGCATGTCCGGGCCGATCCGCTCGCACCAGCCGTACAGCACGGTCGCCCCGGTACGCTCGGCGAGCCGGTTGACCAGGGTCATGGTCAGCGCCTCGATGCCGAAGAAGGGCGCGAACACGCCGTCGCCGGCCTTCGGCTGCTGGTCGGGCAGGATGCCGGTGGCCCCGCCGTCCTTGAGTACCTTGAACAGCTGGCGCACGGCCGGGCCCTCGGCGCGCACCTGCTGCACGTTGTCGCCGCCACGCACCAGCTGCAGGAAGGCGTCGCCCACCGCTTCATCGGGCGCCTTGTAGACGATGGCGATGGGCCCGCGCGAGGCCAGCCACTGGTTCAGCAGCTCCCAGTTGCCGTAATGCGGGGCGGCCACGATCACGCCCCTGCCCGAGGCCAGCGCGGCGTCGTACAGGGCCTCGCCGTGACGCTCGGTCAGGCAGGCCAGGTTGCGCTCGCGGGGCTGGGTCCACAGCCGCAGCGTTTCGATGGCCTGCATCGCGGTCGAGCGCAGCACCGCCTTGTGCAGCGCCGCGCGGTCGGCCGGGGCCAGCTCGGGGTAGGCCAGCTCCAGATTGCGTCGGGTCACCCGGCTCTCGCGGGCATTGAGGCGGATCCACAACCAGGCCAGGGCGGCGGCGAACCCACGCAGCCAGGCCCAGGGCAGGCGGGTGAACAGGGCAGCGGCGCGATAGGCCAGGCGGGCGGTGGTATGCGGTTTCATCACGTGGAAGTCTAGCCGCTGGGCGGTGCGGGAGCATCCGCAGCCCGCCCACGGTCCGGATCGCCAACCGCACCCCCAGGCTCTAAGGTGGTCCTCCCTCTGCCACGGAAGCCCTGCCATGCTTGTTCTCATCCAGCGCGTCAGCCAAGCCAGTGTCCGCGTCGACGATGCCGTGGTCGGGCAGATCGGGCCAGGGCTGCTGGCCCTGGTCGGCATGGAGCCGGGCGACACCGACGCGCAGATCCGGCGGATGGCCGATCGCCTGCTTGGTTACCGTGTCTTTGGCGACGAGGGCGGAAAAATGAACCGATCGCTGCTCGATACCGGGGGTGGCCTGCTGCTGGTCAGCCAGTTCACCCTGGCGGCGGACACCGCCAGCGGCATGCGGCCGGGCTTCAGTACCGCCGCCGCGCCTGCGGAGGCTGAACGTGGATTCAACCAACTGGTCGAAACATGCCGTCAAAAGCACGCCCCAGGGGTGGAAACCGGGCGGTTTGGTGCCCATATGGTTGTCAGCCTGGTCAATGATGGTCCCGTGACCTTCCTGCTCAGACCCTAGCCCCGGGACCACCGCCCGGGAAGGCGGGGCGCCGGGCTGGTATAATGCTAGGTTCTATTCCCTCTCCCAGCCGGTGGCGCGAGCACTACATGGCCAACGAACGTCCTGCCCAGCAAAACGACATCAAGCTTCTGATCAGCAAGGGCCTGGAACAGGGCTACCTGACCTACGCCGAAGTCAATGACCACCTGCCCGACGACATCGTCGACCCGGAGCAGATCGAAGATATCATCGGCATGATCAACGGCATGGGCATCGATGTCCATGAAGTTGCACCCGATGCCGAAACCCTGTTGCTCAACGATGGCAACACCGGCAACCGCGAAGTCGATGACACCGCGGCCGAAGAAGCCGCCGCCGCGCTGAGCGCGCTCGACACCGAAGGTGGCCGCACCACCGACCCGGTGCGCATGTACATGCGCGAAATGGGTACCGTCGAACTGCTGACCCGCGAAGGCGAAATCGCCATCGCCAAGCGTATCGAAGAAGGCCTGGGCCAGGTCCAGGCTGCGCTCGGCACCTTCCCGGTGTCGGTCGAAACCCTGCTCGCCGATTACGACGCGCACAAGGAAGGCAAGAAGCGCCTGGCCGAAGTGATCGTCGGCTTCAACGATCTGGTCGAGGAAGTCCCGGCCCCGGCCGTGGCCGAAGACACCAGCGACGACGCCGACGCTGATGCCGACGAGGACGAAGACGACGACGTCGACGCCGAGGAAGACGCCGGCCCGACCGGCCCGGACCCGGAAGAAGTCGCGCGCCGCATGCAGGCGCTGACCGACGCCTATGCCGCGTTCAAGAAGGCGGCGGCCAAGGGCGACCGCAAGCCGCTGGCCAAGCTGCGCGACGACATGGCCGCCGTGTTCGTGACCCTGAAGCTGCCGCTGCCGCTGACCGACGTGCTGGTCAAGCAGCTGCGCGACGTCATGGCCGACATCAAGTCCCACGAGCGCCGCGTGCTGAACCTGGCGACCGTGACCGCGCGGATGCCGCGCAAGGACTTCATCCGTTCCTGGGAAGGCAACCAGACCAACCTGGAATGGGTGGAAGACGCCCTCAAGCGCAAGCAGAAGTGGTCCTCGGCCCTGCGTGATGTGAAGGACCAGATCATCGCCGAGCAGCAGGCCACGATCGACATCGAGAAGACCACCTGGCTGGAACTGGAAGAGCTGAAGGAAATCAGCCGGGCGATGGCCTACGGTGAAGCCAAGGCGCGCAAGGCCAAGAAGGAAATGGTCGAGGCCAACCTTCGTCTGGTGATCTCCATCGCCAAGAAGTACACCAACCGAGGCCTGCAGTTCCTCGACCTGATCCAGGAAGGCAACATCGGCCTGATGAAGGCCGTGGACAAGTTCGAGTACCGCCGCGGCTACAAGTTCTCCACGTATGCGACCTGGTGGATCCGCCAGGCCATCACCCGTTCGATCGCCGATCAGGCCCGCACCATCCGTATTCCGGTGCACATGATCGAAACGATCAACAAGTTGAACCGCATTTCCCGCCAGATGCTCCAGCAGTACGGCCGCGAGGCCACGCCGGAGGAGCTGGCCAAGGAAATGGACATGCCGGAAGACAAGATCCGCAAGGTGATGAAGATCGCCAAGGAGCCGATCTCGATGGAAACCCCGATCGGCGACGACGAGGATTCCCATCTGGGCGACTTCATCGAGGACACCAACGTGGAGTCCCCGATCGAGAACACCACCAACATCAATCTGTCTGAAACCGTGCGCGACGTGCTGGCCGGCCTCACCCCGAGGGAAGCCAAGGTGCTGCGCATGCGCTTCGGCATCGACATGAACACCGACCACACCCTTGAGGAAGTCGGCAAGCAGTTCGACGTCACCCGCGAGCGCATCCGCCAGATCGAAGCCAAGGCGCTGCGCAAGCTGCGTCACCCGAGCCGCTCCGAGCAGCTGCGCAGCTTCCTGGATATCGATTGATCTCCGCGTTGGTGCGTTGATGAAAAAACCCCGCTTCGGCGGGGTTTTTTTATGGGGTGGCGGGAGCGGGTGCCCCGACGGTGGAGCCGACCGTCGGTCGGCTGCCCGCGTGCAGCGCGGCAGTCGGGGGGGCGGTACG